>CAZLDZ010000028.1:0-12228 GCA_964558435.1 uncultured bacterium | reverse complement strand
TGCCGAGTTTGCCGCACCCTGCTAATGTCTTCCACCATTATGTACCAACCTGAAAAAATTCGTAATATTGCCATCATTGCCCACATTGACCATGGGAAAACAACGCTGCTCGACGCACTGCTCAAGCAGTCCAACGTCTTTCGCGACCACGAAAAAGTCCCCGAGCGGGTGATGGATAGCTACGATCAGGAAAAAGAGCGTGGCATCACGATTTTTGCGAAGCACACGAGCATCTTTTTTAAAGACTTTAAAATTAATATTATCGATACGCCTGGACACGCCGATTTTTCGGGCGAAGTGGAGCGCGTGCTCGGTCTTGTCGGATCGGTTCTACTTCTCGTCGATGCGCAAGAAGGGCCGATGCCCCAGACCCGTTTTGTGCTATCTCAGGCGCTAAAAATGGGGTTAAAACCGATTGTTATTCTCAACAAAATTGACCGCCCTCACGCCGATCCTGATCGTGCTCTCAATGCCACTTTTGATCTTTTTGTCGAGCTCGGAGCAACTGACCAGCAGCTAGATTTTCCCATCGCTTATGCGTCGGGACTTTCGGGTTTTGCGATGAAAGAATTAAAAGATGAGCGCAAAGATATGCAACCTCTGTTTGAGCTCATTTTAGAAAAAGTCCCTGCCCCTCCTGGCAACATGCAGCTCCCCTTCCTCATGCAGTGCACGACCATCTCGTACGATGATTTCATCGGGCGCGAGGCGTGCGGGCGCATTTTAGAGGGCACGGTAAAAAAGGGAGACCTTCTCACAAAGGTCGATAAAAATGGCCACCCCAGTCAACACAAGGTGCAGCGCGTCGATGGCTACCACGGGTTAAAAAAAGTTGAGCTTGAAGAAGCAGGAGTCGGCGACATCGTTGCCATTGCCGGCATCACAGATATTGAGATTGGCGATACGCTATGCCACCCCGAAAAAGTCGTACAACTTCCCCCCATCCACTTGACCGAACCGACACTTTCGATTGAGATCATGGTCAACAATGGTCCTTTTGCTGGAAAAGATGGCAAGCATATCACGATGAATAAAATCCGCGACCGTCTGAACCAAGAAAAGCGCGCGAACATCTCATTAAAAATCGAAGAGGTGAAGGAGCGCGAAGATGCCATCCGCGTCTGCGGACGTGGCGAGCTCCATCTTGCGGTGCTTCTAGAAGCGATGCGCAGGGAAGATTACGAATTTGTCATCTCCAAGCCCAAAGTCATTTTGAAGGAGACGCAGGCAGGAACAGAAGAGCCGATGGAAATTGCGCATATCGAAGTGCCGCAAGAGTATTCGGGAACGGTGATCGAAGAGCTTTCCCGAAGAAAAGGGGAAATGCGCTCGCTCAACACCTCTGAACAAGGGATCACATCCCTTGAATTTGCGATTCCCACCCGCGGGCTCATGGGTTACCGCAATGATTTTCTAACCGTGACACGAGGCTTGGGCATTTTAACTTCTGTTTTTGAAAGTTACATTCCCTGGAAAGGCCCCATCCCCGGAAGAGAGCGCGGCGTGATGATTTCGGCAAGTGCGGGAAAAGTCACCGGCTACGCCTGCTTTAATCTGCAAGAGCGTGGCAGTTTGTTCTCAACGCCTGGCGATGAAGTCTACGAAGGGATGGTCGTCGGCGAACACAGCCGCGAAAACGACCTCGTCGTCAACATCACAAAAGCAAAACAGCTCACCAACGTCCGCGCCGCCGGAAGTGACGAGAACATCCTCCTCACTCCCCCGCGCAAATTCACCCTCGAGCAAGCGATCGACTTCATCCAAGATGATGAACTCGTCGAAGTCACGCCCCACTTCATCCGCCTGCGCAAACGTTTTCTTTCAGAAAACGAGCGCAAGCGTCCTTCGAAGTCATGATTGAGATTGTCTAGCCTTGCTAAGAGGGCTCATACTCGAAAAGCTTCCTGAGCGACTATGGCGCATCGCTGGTTTTAGTTGTAAGGTTGCTGGCTTCGTGGGTCTTGTCGGCGTGCGTTGCATTGCGATATGAATGCCACCAGGTGCCGCTGATGCTGCTTTTGCCGCGGCAGCATCAATAGCAGAGGGTCTTCTTGATTCAGCTTTAGGTTTTGCTGCAACTGGTCTGGGTGCTGGCACAGCAAATTCACCAGCTTTGTGTTCTTCTTTTTCTTTGCGCGTGGCTTCTGTTAATTCAAGAAGTTGCTGAGATTGCTTTGCATTCACTTCTCGTAATCTCTGTAGTTCCTTCATCTGGTCGTGTACTAGTAGTTGGTGTTGTTCTAAACTTTGCTGTTTTGTCTGAACTTCTTTTAGACCATCTGCAAGACCTGCATTTTTTTTCTGTGCATCTCTGAGTTGTCCTACAAGCCCTTCGTTTTCTTCCCTAAGCCTTTCATTTTCTTTCGTAAGGTACGTATTACTGGACATTGCATCACGCGCAAGGGTGTTATGCTTTGTAGCATTGAGACGCATCGTCTGTACCGCTGCTTCGATATCAGCAGGCTCACTCGTTTTTGCCTTTACAAACCCTGAAATGCGCAAAAGCGCATTCTGTAATTTCTGGTAATCTTCCTGAGGTACACCAAGTTCCCTCTGCGCATCTTCAAGTTGTGTCTTCAGAGCAACTTTTTCAGTAGTCATCTCTGAAAGAACTTGTTCTGTTTTTGTTAGACGCTGATCTAGCTCCACATTGTCATCTTGTGCTTGTTTAAGCTGTTGTTCTAAAGACCCTTTCTCTTGCGTCCTTTGGGCAAGATCCCCTTCTGCTTTGAGTGCGCGCCCCACAAGCGTGGTATTTGTAGTCTGTGCATCTGTAAGTCGGCCTTCTAACGAGTCTTTTTCTCCTGTAGTGCTTTTTGCAAGCTCGCCCGCTTGTGCGTGGGCGGTTTTTTCGCTGACAAGCTCACCCCACACATAAAAGGCCCAGGCATCTAAGGGAAGGCCGACGATGGTAAGAGCTGTGACAACAAAGGCAATGGCGTACAAAGCGTAAATGGCAACAGCCTGGCATGTGTTATATTCTTCAATGGTGGCAAGTGGCCACATGAGCTGAGCCATGCATGAGTGGTGGGGTTGAATTGTGAAATCAGAAGGCATATTTTTGTACTCCCGTATTAAAAGTACAAAAATCATCGCTTGCACAAGACAAATTTGTCAAGCCACAGTAATTTCTTTTGCCAGATACACGTCTTGGATGGCGTGCAGGAGCTCAATCCCCTCTTTAAGGGGTTTTTGGAAGGCTTTTCGCCCGGAGATCAGGCCCATGCCACCGGCCCGCTTGTTGATGACGGCAGTTTCCACCGCTTGGGAAAGATCGTTTTCGCCGGAAGGGCCACCGGAGTTGATGAGGCCGATACGGCCCATGTAGTCGTTGATGACTTGGTAGCGGCAGAGATCGATGGGATGTTCTGTACACAATTTTGTGTACATGTCAGGGACTTGTTTTCCAAATTTTAGTGCCTTGAAGCCCCCGTTGTTGGTGGGAAGTTTTTGCTTCACAATATCGGCTCCGATGGTGACGCCGAGGTGGTTGGCTTGGCCTGTCAAGTCGGCGGCTTCATGGTAATCTGCGGCTTCGGTTTTAAAAGCGGAATTGCGGAGGTAACACCAGAGGACGGTGGCCATGCCGAGTTCATGGGCGAGCGCAAAAGCTTGGCTGACGTCCACGATTTGTCTGCGGCTTTCTGGTGAGCCAAAGTAAATGGTTGCGCCGACGGCAACGCACCCCATGTCATGGGCTTGTTTTACGCCCGCAAAGAAAATTTGGTCGTACTTATTGGGATAGGAGAGAAGTTCGTTGTGATTAAATTTTAAAAGAAGAGGGATTTTGTGCGCATATTTCCGCGCGCAGGAGCCGAGAATACCCAGCGTTGTTGCGATCGCATTGCAATTGCCTTCAAGTGCCAGTTTGAAAAGGTTTTCGGGGTCGAAATACTCGGGATTCACGGCAAAAGAGGCACCTGCTGTATGCTCAATTCCCTGATCGACGGGCAAGATGGAAAGATAGCCAGTACCCGCCAGTCTCCCATGGTTGAACATCCTCTGGAGATTGCACAGTGTGCGAATCGAACGATCCGATGGAGCAAAAATGCGATCAACCCAATCAGGTCCAGGAAGGTAAAGCTTTTCTTTGGGAATGGTTTTGCATGTGTGGTTCAAAAGTGAGTCTGCATTTTTTCCGAGAAGCTCACGGATGCGTGCTAAATTCATGATTTCCTCCGCGATGGGTGGGCAAGAGCTGCTTCAATTTCTTCCAAGCTTTTGCCTTTGGTTTCTGGAATATATTTATAGACGAACAGGCTTGCGACAAGACAGAGCCCGGCAAAAAGAAAAAAGACCCCTTCTGCTCCAAGCCACTGCATTAAAATAAGAAATGTCTGTGCAATGCAAAAGTTTGCAATCCAGTTGAACAGAACAGCGATGCTCATCCCTTTTCCGCGGATGGAAAGAGGGAAAATTTCTGCTGTGATTAAGGATGTGCCAGAACCTATCCCTATGGCGAAAAACGCGACATACCCCAAAATGCTGATCAAACAGATGAGCCCAATAAAAGAGCTTTCCATATACAGAGCGAGCGCAAGAACGATTAAGCTGATGAACATGCCATTCAAGCTTGTCTGAAGAAGCGGTTTTCTTCCTGCACGATCGATCAGTTTAAAATACAAAAATGTCCCCAGAATGTTGATGGCACCAACGCCGAGTGTTGCAAGAAGCGCAGTCTTGTCGATATCAAATCCGGCACTTTGAAAAATTCTGGGAGAAAAATAGATGATCCCGTTGATGCCTGTGATTTGCTGAAAAATATTCAGAATGATGCCAATGACAAGAGCCCGTTTTGCGAGAGGTTTTAAAAAAGCGTGCCATGAAAAGTCCTTGCGTGGAGATGCCGACGTACGCATCTCTTCTAGATGTGCTTTCCAGTCGAGATCTTTGCGGAATTTTTTAAGGACAGCTATCGCGCTTTCTTCGCCTTTATGCGCAAAAAGCCACTCAGGTGTATCGGGCAAGAAAAACATGAGAAGCATCAAGAGAGAAGCGGGGATGATGCCAAATGCAAACATGGCGCGCCAATCTTCCGTTTTCCCGTAGTGGTAATTGATGAGGTAGGCAAGAAAAATACCTGAAACGACCCCCAGAGAAAAAGTTGCAACAATACTTCCCCGACGGGAAGGGGGCGCCATTTCCGACAAATAGAGTGGAATGAGCACAGAAAGAAAGCCTATGCCAATCCCCGCAAAAAAGCGTCCCCAAACGATCTGGGTGACCGTTTGTGCAGAAGCCGTGTGCCATGTCGCTAGGATCAAAAGAAAAGCGGTAAAAATGAGCATTTTTTTTCGCCCAAAGCGATCGGCAAGTGTCCCAGAAACAAATGTTCCTACGCAGGCGCCTAAAAGTAGAACACTGACAATAAATCCCTCTTGAAAAAAAGAGAGATTAAAAACTTTTGCTAAGCAACACAGAACACCGGAGACAACCGCAAGGTGAAATCCATACAAAAAAGCGCCTATTGAAATCGTCGCAATCGCCAAATAAGCATAAGGTGTGAGCCTGTCTTTTTGCATAACGTCACGTTAGCAAAAAGGCATTATTCTAAGTAGAGGAAAAAGGATTTTAGGTAGGCGCCTTCGGGATGAAAAAGAGAGACGGGATGGTCTTCGGCTTGGCGGTGGCGGGCTAAAATGCGGACCGTGCGCTGTGCCTCATGCGCTGCTTGGAAAAGAAGCGTTTGAAAAAGCCCTTCATCCATGTAGTAAGAACAAGATGACGTGAGCAAAAAAGACTTGGGAGGTGCTTTTTCAAAAGCCAAGCGGTTGATTTCTTTATACCCGCGACAAGCCGCCTCGAGATCTTGTCTTTTTTTGACAAACGCAGGTGGGTCGAGGATGATGAAATCTGAAGCGATTGTCTCTTCTTTTAGATAGACGAACACATCCTGTTGAATATTGCGTGCACCTGTGGGGGCGTAGCTTAGCGCTTTTTGTGCGCTGTCGACATTGATGACTTCTTGGGCGCCTCCCTTCAGAGCAAACGCCGAAAAGGCTCCTGTATAAGAAAAGCAATTCAAAACCCGGCGCCCTTGTGCATGAGAGCGCACAAGCTTTCTCATCTCGCGCTGGTCAAGAAAAAAACCGGTCTTTTGCCCTTCGATTATGGGCACAGTAAAATGTAGACCTTCTTCAAAAATCTCGACTTCGGGCATGAGCTCTCCATAAAGAAGGCCTTCTTGCTCCTTCAGGCCCTCCAACTTCCTTGCACTCGAAGTGGACTTTTCATAGATGAAGTTTGGCTTTAAAAGCTCAATGAGTCTTTCCACAATGAACTGCTTTAATCTCTCCATCCCTGCCGTATGAATCTGCACGACCACTCCATCACTGTAGCAATCGACAATGAGCCCTGGAAGTCCATCCCCTTCGGCATTGATCAGGCGAAAGGCATTTGTTGTCTGAAAAAAAGGAAGTGTTTTGCGCAGCTCATAAGCCTCTTGCAGTTTGCGCACGATTGCCGCAACAACTGGCTCATCTTTAAATGTCAGAACGCGCCCTGCAAGGGAATTGCCTACATTAAAATACGCTTTAGCAAGAAAACTACCTCGAGCTGAATAAACCGATAAAATCTCGCCGGGTGGAGCCTCCGGAATCTTGTGAATCGCTCCTGAAAAAATCCAAGGATGGCGCTGCAAAAGCGCTCGCTCTTTGCCTTCCTTTAAAATAACTTTCATACGAGAGCCAAAGTTCTGGCAGGACTTTTGGATTTAAGGACCCTTCCGATGAGGTCATAGCCATGCGCATCGGTAATTTCTACTTCGTAGACCTTTCCAAATGCGGTGACTTTGCGTCCGTCGTTGATGAGAATTTCCCCGTCAATTTCAGGGCATTGTCCATAAAATCTTCCGCGCATTAAGAGATTGGATTCACGGTGGTAGCCTTCGACAATCACATCGAATTTTTTCCCGATAAAATGATCGCTGCGCGCATTGACCTGCGCCATTTGAACCTGGGCAAGCATCTGGTAGCGCCTTTCTTTTTCCTCTTCGGGGACCTGATGGGGAAATTTCGCCGCAGATGCGCCTGCTTCCGACGAAAATTTGAAGATGCCTACGTTATCGAGAGGGTATTCCTGGATGAAAGAGATAAGTTCTTGAAATTGGTCTTCGGTCTCCCCCGGAAATCCGACCATTAAACTTGTGCGGATGACAATTTCGGGAATTTCCCTGCGCAGCTTAAGAAGGATCGAGATGATTTCCTGCTTGGAAGTTTTACGGCGCATCGCTTTGAGCATCTCATCATTGATATGTTGGATCGGCATATCAAGATAAGGGCAGATGCGCCTGTCACTTTTGATGATCGCGATTAAATCATCGGTGATTTCGTCAGGATATAGATAGAGAAGGCGCAACCAAAAGTTCTTTTTTACCTTCAGCATTTCGCGCAAAAGATTTTCAAGACCCCCGCTTTCTTTCCGCTCTTTTCCATAGTCACCGAGATCTTGGGCAATGAGAATGACTTCAAAGACACCTTGATTTAAAAGAACCTGAAACTCCTTCATCACCTGGTCAATGGATTTGCTGCGGAGCGGGCCTTTAATCGTGGGAATGATGCAAAAAGCGCAGCGTTTGGCGCATCCTTCTGCAATCTTCAAATAGGCGTAGTGTTTAGGAGTTGACGTTTGGCGCGGCACCTCTCCCCACTGCAGAAAACTTTTCGCTGTTGTGACAGCCTCGCCTGCCTCCCCTGCGCGGATCGCCTCCAAAATTTTTTCCACGTCACCTGAGCCTAAAAAATAGTGGATATCAGAAAAGCGCTTCTGGATCTCGTGCTTGTGCTTTTGCACCATGCACCCTGCGACAATGAGCTTGGCCCCTTTCTTTTTTTCATGCATAAGCTCGCCGATGGTCGAGAGCGACTCTTCGCGCGACGCCTCCAAAAAGCCACAGGTGTTGACCACAAGAAAATCGGCCTCGCGGCTATCTGCAGTCAGCTCATAGCCCTCTTGGAGCAAAATCCCCATCATCACTTCGGTGTCGACAAGGTTGCGCGCACAACCTAAACTTGTGAAATGGACGCGGTTTCCTTGTTCTAGTAGAGACAATTTCATAGCGTCCAAGTATACTCTGTTAGTGCTTTCCTGCAAAACGATGAAAAAAATTTTTTACTTTCTACTCGTTCTTCTCTCGAGCTGCGGTAAACAGGACTCTCATTCTGTTCAAGTCGCGCGCATGAATATCCACACCGAGCCCCCCTCTTTAGATCCGCGCAAAGCGACGGACGTCACATCGATTTCCATTATCAAAATGTGTTTTGAAGGGCTGATGCGCCTTGGAGAAAACAGCACGCCTGAATGCGCCCTTGCTAGCTCCTATCAAGTCTCGCCAGATGGTTTAGTCTATACTTTTTATTTGCGCGATGCCCGCTGGTCGGATGGAAGGCCCATCACAGCCCACGATTTTAAAGAGAGCTGGAAAACCATTTTATCGCCTGGTTTTCCCTCGGAGTTTGCCTATGAACTCTACTGTCTAAAAAATGCGCGCCTTATCAAAGAAGGCGCTGTCTCGATCGATCAGCTGGGTGTGCGTGCGATCAACCCTAAAACCCTTTCCATCACTCTTGAGCATCCTTATCCCCATTTTCTGATGATGCTCACCTCCCATGCTTTTTTAGCTGTGCCATCTCACGTTCAAGAAAAGTTCCCCCAATGGGCCGAAAGTCCCGATCACTACGTGGGGTCTGGACCCTTTAAATTAAAAAGATGGCAGCACTACTACCAAATCGTCCTAGAAAAAAATCCCCACTACTGGGATGCACCTGTTGTAAAACTCGACACGATTGAGCTTCCCATTATTGACTCGGAAACGACAGGCCTTGCGCTATTCGATCGCAACGAGCTCGATTGGGTCGGCTCTCCCCTTTCCCTTCTTCCCACAGATGCGCTTGCCACGCTGCGTCAAACTGAAAACGTCCATCTTCTTCCGATTTCTGGTGTCTATTATTTCATCTTCAACACCAAGGAATTTCCCTTCCACAACGTCAAAATCCGTAGAGCTTTTGCGCTCGCACTTGACCGGGCAAGCTTAATAAAAAATGTCACGCAGGCCGATGAGACACCCGCTCTTGCCTTAATCCCACCCACAATGTGGGACAAACACCAGGCCTGGTTCCAAGACGCCGATACCGAAGAAGCTCAAAGGCTTTTTGAAGAAGGGCTTTTGGAGCTTGGGTTGACACGAAAGACATTTCCGCCGCTCCGTTTAAGCTTTAATACCCTTTCTTTACACCATAAAATTGCTCAAGCCGTCGAGCAAGAGTGGGCGCGCATTTTAGGTGTACGCGTCACCTTAGAAAATAAGGAATGGAAGGTGTTTTTAAGTGAACTGGGAAAGAAACAGTTCCAAATTGCGCGCATGGGCGGAATCGCCAGCATCAACGACGCCGCAGATTTTTTAGAAAATTTCCGCTACGATCCGGCTCCAAAAAATCCGTCGGGATGGCATAACGAAGTTTTCTCTGCACTTTTGGCGGAAGCCGATCAAACTAAAGATGAGAACAAACGGAAAAATATCCTAGCCCAGGCTGAAAAAATCCTTATGGAAGAAATGCCGATCATTCCCCTCTATTTTTATACGAGCAGTTATTTGAAAAAACCCCATTTAAAAGGTGTAGCCCTTTCCCCTATCCACGAACTAGATATGAAATACGCATACATAGATACAAATGAATTATATAATTAAAAAGTTTTTAATATTATCTTCTTCTATTTTTATTGTTGTGACACTTACTTTTTTTCTCATGCACGCCCTTCCAGGCGACCCTTTTTTACAAGAAAAGGCCATCCCTGAAGAGATCATGAAAGCTTTGCAAAAACACTACGGTCTGGACCAGCCCCTTTACGTGCAATACTTCAAATATCTAAAAGGGCTCCTCACGTTTGATCTGGGTCCTTCCTTCAAGTACGAAGGGCGGATGGTCAATGACATCATCCGCGAAGGGTTTCCCGTTTCTCTTCTTTTGGGCTCTGTTGCGCTTTTAATTGCGCTTTCGCTCGGAACGACTCTAGGCGTTTTTTCTGCGTACAAAGCGGGCCGCTTTCAAGACCATCTGGGGATGGTTCTTGCTGTGATCGGCATTTCTGTTCCCAGTTTTATTTTAGCTGCGTTTTTGCAGTATTTTTTAGCGATCAAGCTGCCCCTTTTTCCGATCGCCCGTTGGGGAACTTTTAGCCAGACGATTTTGCCGGCGCTTTCACTTGCTGCTCTTCCGATGGCGTTCATTGCACGCCTTGTGCGCGCCAACATGGTCGAAATTCTCAAACAAGATTATATTCTCACGGCGCGTTCCAAAGGAATCTCGACAATCTCGCTTCTTTTTAAACATGGGCTAAAAAACGCGCTTCTTCCGGTTCTTGCCTACTTTGGCCCTTTGAGCGCCGCTGTGCTAACAGGAAGTTTTGCTGTGGAGAAAATTTTTGGGATTCCTGGGCTCGGGCAGTGGTTCGTTCTGTGCATCACAAACCGCGATTACACCGTCATCATGGGAACCACCATTTTCTATAGCACCTTTCTCATGCTCTCGGTATTTTTGGTGGATATCGCGTACAAGTGGATAGACCCACGGATAAAAAATGGCTGAAGACTTATTTGCTCCTCTTGACTGTACACTGGTTACCGAAGAAAAGAGTTCCGAGCCTTCATCTTCGTATTGGCAAGACGCTTGGAGTAGACTGAAGAAAAATCGGATGGCGATGGCCGGTTTATGGATGCTGGCATTTCTTTTTGTCTGTGCGGCTCTTGTGCCTTTCTTTTCGCCTTATACCTACTATGAGACCAAGCTCCACCTCAAAAATCACCCACCCTCGTGGCAATTCTGGTTTGGGACAGATGAATTGGGAAGAGACCTGTTTACACGCCTCTTTTGGGGTGCACGCATCTCTTTGTTTGTCGGTATTTCAGCCTCCTTAATTGACCTGATCATTGGAGTTTCTTATGGGGCGTTTGCGGGTTTTATCGGGAAAAAAACAGACGAATGCCTCATGCGGATCGCAGACATTCTTTATTCTATCCCCTATTTACTTTTAGTGATTTTACTCATGGTCATCATGGGAAGTGGAATCATGACGATCATTGTTGCGCTCACGCTCACTGGTTGGATTGGGATGGCGCGCATTGTGCGGGCGCAGATTTTACAGATTAAAGAGCTGGATTTTGTCAAAGCTGCTCTTGCGATGGGTGCAAGCAAAAAGCGCGTCCTATTGCAGCATCTCATTCCCAACGTCATGGGTTCCATCATCGTCACAGTGACGCTTGCGGTTCCCACCGCCATTTTTGCAGAAGCTTTTTTAAGCTTTTTGGGCCTTGGGGTGCAGGCTCCGATTGCCAGCTGGGGAACAATGGCAAGCGACGGCCTTTCTGCGCTGCGTTACTACCCTTGGAGACTGTTTTTCCCTGCAGGATTTATTAGCATCACGATGCTTTCCTTCAATCTTTTGGGAGATGGCCTGCGCGATGCTTTTGACCCGAGGCTACGCAAATGACCCTGCTTGAAGTTAAAGACCTAGAGGTTGCTTTTTCGTTTAACAAGCGCAAGGTACAGGCTGTGCGCAAAATCTCTTTTTCTCTTAACGCAAAAGAGCGTTTGGGCATTGTCGGGGAATCGGGCTGCGGAAAAAGCGCGACTGCAAAAGCCCTTGTCAAACTTCTTCCCGCTTCGAGTAGTTTTCAGGGAGAAGTGACGTTCAATGCGAAAAATCTTCTTGAGCTTTCCGAAAAAGAAATGCAAAAAGTGCGCGGAAAAGAGATCGGCATGATTTTTCAAGATCCGATGACCTCTCTCAACCCCACGTTAAAAATCGGTGCGCAAATTCAAGAGGGTTATGTGCGCCACCACCCTCATGTGACCCGCACGCAAGCCCACCAAGAAGTCCTGAAGATGCTGAAACTTGTCGGTATTGGGCAGGCAGAAGAGATTGCCGAATCGTATCCCCATGTCTTGAGCGGAGGGATGCGCCAGCGCGTGATGATTGCACTTGCGCTCATCTCTAAGCCCAAACTCCTTCTTGCAGATGAGCCAACAACGGCGCTTGATGTCACCATCCAAGCACAAATTTTAGATTTGATGCGAACACTCCATGAAAAAACAGAGATGGGGATCATTCTAATCACGCATGACTTAAGCGTTGTCGCCGGATTTTGCGATCGCATCATTGTGATGTATGCGGGAAAAATTGTGGAAGACGCACCTGTGGAAAAACTTTTTTCCTCTCCTCAACATCCCTACA
>CAZLDZ010000027.1:0-12397 GCA_964558435.1 uncultured bacterium | reverse complement strand
ATGAACCTATCCCATTATTCGAAAACTTTGATTTTTGAAGGATTTTTTCACAGGTTTTAGAATCACTTCGCAGGACATACTTGAATATGTAGACCAAGAAGTGATTCTAAAAGATGTGGAAAAAGACACAAAAAGCATGTTTTTCAAATAGTGGGATAGGTTCAATGAGCTTTGAAATTTTTGATCAATGTTTCGGAGAAATTCTTGGAAAAAACCCGCAACTTCATTGCATTGCTGAAGGGTATAAACTCACGGAAGGACCGGTTTATCTTGCACAAAAAAATACGGAACAAGGTTTTTTCTTTTTTACGGATCTTAAGAATGACAGTATCCGTTTTCTCAGATGGAATGGTCTTGTTCCCTATCAGTCTTTGACTGCGCTTTCTTATTCCTTGCCCAGTTTATTTCGTTGTCCAGCAGGAATGGCAAATGGCATGACGATTGATGCACAAGGTCGATTAATCGTAGCAGAAGCGGGTGGTAGGCGCATTTCTATCACAGAACACGATGGATCGATCTCAACTTTAGTAGACTCCTATAAAGGAAAAAAATTCAATTCACCGAATGATGTTATTGTAAAATCAGATGGTACAATCTGGTTTACAGATCCCAATTATGGAGGATTAGGATTTGGCTCTTTAGTAACACCAGAAAATGCCGAACTTCCCAACGCTGTCTACTGCTTTAATCCAAAAACGCAAGAAATCACAGCTGTCATTGAAACATTAATTAGCCCCAATGGATTGGCATTTTCTTGTGATGAGAAAATTTTATATGTTGCTGACAGCGGAGCTTGTCAAGGATATGACACCTATTATGAAAATTATCCCCATCATGTCTATGCCTATGATGTAAAAGACAATACGATCAAAAATGAAAGAGTATTTCAGGAAATCACTCCGGGATTTCCGGATGGATTACGAGTAGATATCCAAGAAAATGTGTACGTAGCAGCCCAAGATGGAGTGCAGATTTTTAATTCTAAGGCACATTTGATCGGTAAAATTTTGCTTCCAAAAGCTGTTACAAATTTTACGTTTGGAGGTGCGGGAAAGAATGTTCTTTTTATCTGCACGGTCGATTCTGTTTGGGTGCTAAAATTACACATTCAAGGGGTGTAGAAATGCCTCCGGCATTCGAAATATACGAAAAAAATTTCGCCTCGATTTTAGGGAATAACCCTCAGTTGCATTTGCTAACAACCGGGCATACTGCAACTGAAGGACCTGTATATTTAAGTGCACATGATGGAACAGGAGGGTTTCTTTTATTCACGGAAAATCGCAAAGATTGCATCCATGTGTTGCGCTGGCATGGTCTAGATCCTTTTCGCTGTTTTTCAGAGCTATCATACAGCCATCCTGCAATCTTTAGATCGCCCAGCGGTGTTCCCAATGGAATGGCAAAAGACTTAAAAGGACGCCTACTTGTTACAGAAGTGGCGGGTCATCGGATTTCAATTACAGAGGCTTCTGGTGAAATTCAAACTTTAGTAGATACATTTGCGGGCAAAAAATTGAATTCTCCTAACGATCTTGTTGTGAAATCTGATGGAACAATATGGTTTACGGATCCTCAGTATGGAGCGCTTCAATTTCATCAATTTGCAGAACTTCCAAGCGCAGTTTATAGATTTGATCCAGCAAATTTAGAAATCACAAAAGTTATCGAAGATTTAGAGATGCCGAATGGTCTTGCCTTTTCCGTAAACGAGAAAATTCTTTATGTGTCTGATAGTGCTGCAATTCAATCTAGAGGCACTTATTATGCACAAAAGGCGCACCATGTCTTTGCCTATACGATGGCAACAGATGGACGACCAAAAAATCGACGCATTTTTGCTGAGATTAATCCGGGATTTCCCGATGGCATATGCATCGATCAAGAAGATAATGTTTACGTGGCTGCAGGCGATGGAGTGCATATATTCAGTGTTTCAGGACAGTTGATTGGAAAAATTCTCCTCCCAAAACGTGTTAATAATCTCACTTTTGGAGGTGAAGAGAATAATATTTTATTTATTTGCGCCACAGATTCTGTGTGGGGAATGCACTTACATGTGAAAGGCACATGATCAGAGACAAAAAGATTCTTCTGGGTATTGGATGTATTTTTTTGGCAACCTTTTGTTTTGCTGTGAATGGTGTATTTGTAAAATTAATCAAAGATAGCGCAGATCTTTCCTTGGTAGTTTTTTTTCGTTTTTTTATTAATTTTTTGTTCGTTGCTCCATGGGCAATAAAGAATATTTCTTTAATACGTAAATTCGAATTTCCTTTGCAAAATATTACTAGAAATATTGCTGGGTTAATATCTATTTCATTGGTCTTTTATGCTATCAAATACATGCCTGTTGCCAATGCTATTTTATTAAATAATACAGCAATTTTATTTGTTCCTATTATTTTATGGGCAATCAAAGGCATAAAAACTCATATTAGTGTTGTTTTTTCAATGATTGTTGGTTTCTTGGGTATTATTTTGATTCTAGGTCCCGAACAAATTACCTTAAATAAGGCGTTTATTGCTGGATTATTATCTGGGTGCTTAGGTGGATTAGCGCTTATTATGGTTCGTGAAATTGCTAAATATAATCATCCTTTTCAAGTGTTGTTTTATTATTCCTTAACGGGAACAATTGTGTCTCTTATTTTTGTACCATTTTTTTGGAGTGTTCCTTCTTTAAGTACATGGGGACTACTCATTCTTGTAGGCATTTCGGGTGCACTTTATCAAATTTTTTTAACGGTAGCATTAAGTTTGGCTCCGATACGGATTATATCGTCGTTGACATATTGTACTGTTCTATTTGCGGCTCTATTTGATTGGATTATTTGGAAGCACATTCCAACAATAAATAGCCTTTTGGGCATGTCTTTGGTGATTTTAGGAGGAATTATGGCGGTTATCTTTGGAAGTTTTTTTCATAAGAAAAAGTAATGATCGTTTTAATATCCTCTTTTGCGGGTTTAGTCACAGCCTTCTCAAACTCTTCGTAAGGCACTTTGCTTGTAATCATGGCCTGGATCTGTTGGGGCCACCTTTCGACGATGTTCTTTAAGTCTTGTACGGCCATTTCCCAATGTTTTTTGGAGGCGTTGACGCTGCCGAGAGCGAGCTGATTTTTCAGGACAAAGTCGTGCACAAGCTTGCCGCCTTCGATTTCGAAGCGCGCGAAGAGGGGAACGCCGGTGAGGATGTAGGCGCCGTTGATGCCGAGTGTGGAAAAGAGGTCGAATTCGATGCGCGCAATGCCGACGGCTTCAAAGATGAGATCGATCTGTCCAAATTGACGAGGAATATCTTTGGGGGTGATGTTGCGCCCATCGATATAGGTTCCGCCGATTTCTTGCAGGATTTTTGTCCGTGGGGAAGTGGACTCGACGATGTCGAGACCAAAAACCTGGAAGTTGCGTAGGCGCAAGGCAAAGCAAGCGAGGAGGCCGATGGGTCCTAAGCCTGCGACTAAGGCTTTTTTATTTTTTGTCTCTTTCCAATCGGGCAGGCGAGCGCGTTGGAGGTTGAGGATTTCGTCGAGAGCTTTTTCGACAACACTCAAGGGTTCTGTTAAAACACCCACTTCTCGCAAGTTGGGGGATGCCTTGACAATATGCTCTTCTCGTTCGATGACATATTCGGCTAAAAAACCATGCAGGCCTTTTATGCCCCGCTCAAGATAATTTCCGGTCTCGCACATGTCGGCGCGCTCATTTTGACAGGCAGAACACTGCGTGCAGCTGCGGCGTACGGTAACGATGGCAAGGTCCCCTTTTTTTACAGACTTGACCCGCGCGCCAACTTCAACGACCTCGCCGATCATTTCATGGCCGAGGATGAGCTCTTTTTCTCCTGGAGGAGGTATAGCTCTTCCGGGTCCTGGGGCGACTTCCTCGCGGTCCGTGCCACAGATGCCGACTTCGAGGACTTTGAGTTTGACGTCATTCTCTGTTTCCAGATGGGGCTCAGCTCGATCTTGAAAAAAGAGTTCATCGGTTAAGGGATTAAAAGAGATGGCTCTCACGTGCGAAACTCCTGAATGAGATTGGCGACAAGTCCACTCCAACCGGTTTGGTGGGAGGCGCCAAGGCCGCGCCCTGTATCTCCATGATAAAATTCGTAAAATTGGATGAGATCGCAAAAATGGGGGTCTTGAGCGCGTGGAAAGTTTTCTCCAAGAAAAGGGCGAATGCCGCGAGCATCTTTTTGGAAAAGAGCAATGAGCATGTTTGCAAAATTCTGGGCCATTTCCCCGATACCTACAGAGGGTTCGTTTGGAACGTTGATTTGGACTTGATTGCCATAAACTTTTCCCAGTTTTTTGAGCGACTGGATGAGCAGATAGGTGGTTGGAACCCAGATCGGCCCACGCCAATTGGAGTTTCCGCCTTTGACGCGGTGGAGTGAGTCTCCCGGTTCGTAAGAAATTTGATGGTTTTTGTAGATGAAGGGTTTACTGGCGTGGATTTTTGAAAGGCTGCGCAGGCCAAAAGGGGAGCGAAATTCTTCAGGATTCCAGACATAGCCCAAAATGCGAGTGAGGTGCTCTTGGTTGGCAAGCGTAAGTAAATATTTTTGTCCCTCCGGATCTTGAATGGGAAGAGCACAGTCTTGTGTGAGGGTTTTTCGATTTTTTAAAAACCAGAGAAAATTGCGTTTAAATTCGGGGAACTTATCGAGCTCTTCTTGCGTGATGAGATCGACAGCATACAACGGGATGAGACCCACAAGGGAGCGCACACGGAATTTAGAAAAGTGGCCGTCAGGATAGGAGAGAACATCGTAGAAAAAGCCGTCGCGCTCACTCCAGAGTTCGTACTGCTGGTTGCCGCGGATTTTCATGGCGTAGGCGATGTAGATAAAATGTTGGAAGAATTTTGTCGCCATCGCTTCGTATGTGCGGTCGTCTTTGGCAAGCTCAAGAGCCATGCGCATGAGATTCAGACAAAAAAACGCCATCCAGCCCGTCCCATCGGATTGACGCAGTGTCGCGCCTGCTTCAAACGTCTCTGAGCGGTCGATGATCGTGATGTTATCCAGTCCAAGAAAGCCCCCTTCAAACACGTTGTAACCTGCGCTGTCGACCCGGTTCACCCACCAAGCAAAGTTCATGATCAGCTTGAGAAAGCACTTCTTTAAAAAGGCGCGGTCTTCAATGCCCTGCTGCTGCTGCATTTTGTACAGATTGAGCGCAGCCCAGCTTTGTACAGGGGGATTTAAGTCTGAAAATTCCCACTCATACGCGGGGATTGCTCCATTGGGGTGTTGGAATTGATCAAAGAGAAGAAGCCAGAGTTGCTCTTTGGCAAATTCTATGTCGACAAGCGCAAGCGCCTGCGTGTGGAACGCAAGGTCCCAAGCGGCAAACCAAGGGTACTCCCATTTGTCGGGCATCGAAAGAATGCGCATCGAATTTAAATGGCGCCAGTGAATGTTGCGTATATTAAGACGACTGGGAGAAGGGGGCGGCATGCCGCTGTCCCCCTCCAACCACAAATTCACATCAAAAAGATAGATCTGTTTTGTCCACAACATCCCGGCAAGCGCTTGGCGTTGGATGCTTTTTTCTTCATCTGTTGCGCTGCGCGGATGGATGTGA
This sequence comes from uncultured bacterium, assembly GCA_964558435.1. GTDB lineage: Bacteria > Chlamydiota > Chlamydiia > Chlamydiales > Rhabdochlamydiaceae. Next base: position 6,801 of record CAZLDZ010000027.1, on the reverse strand, counting down.
GCATAAAAAGCGTCGGCCTCTTTTTTACGGAGTTTTATGACTTCATCGACGCCATTAATCCCTTCTTTTTGCGGCGCGTCTGTCAGGCGCAGATGTACAACGACAGAGCCATGAGAGGGCACTTTTTCAAAGAAGTAGTGCAAGCAGGCCTTGGTTCCAGAGTCTTGTGCCAGGGGATTTCCCTGAATGATGGCTTGATGAAACCCATCTTTTTTACCCGTTGCATTGTCGGTAAATAAAACGCGGGCACCTTCCGACCCATAAAGATAGCGCTTTCCCAGATGGTAGCCGAAAGATAGGTTCTCAAGAGGTGCAGCAAGAGAGTCATCGGTGATTAAACAGCCTTGAGCTTTTACAATGGTTGGTTCTTGCATTTCTTGCTTGGACCAGGATGTGCGATTGCGGAAAAAAAGTTGGGGAATTATGTGGAGAGGTGCATCCTTGTCTCCTCGATTGTGCGCTTCAATGCGCACACACGTATCTTCGGCTGATGCCTTGGCATATTCAATCGTGATGTCAAAATAGCGATTCTCCTGAAAAAGGCCCGTGTCGATGAGCTCAAATTCCGGATCATTAGTCCCGCGGATTTGATTTTCTTTTTTGAGTCTTTCATAGGGGAAAGTTTCTTGAGGATATTTGTACAAATACTTCATGTAGGAGTGGGTCGGAGTGCCGTCTAAGTAGTAGTAGTACTCTTTGACATCTTCGCCGTGGTTTCCCTGTTGGGAGGCGAGGCCAAAAAGACGTTCTTTTAAGATCTCATCTTTTCCATTCCAAAAGGCCGGAGTAAACACAAGAATTTGATAGCGGTCACACCAACCCGCAATCCCATCTTCCCCCCAGCGGTACGCACGCTTGTGTGCCTCTTCGAAGGGGAAATAGTTCCACGCATCCCCATTGGGGCTATAATCCTCGCGCACCGTTCCCCACGCGCGCTCAGATACGTAAGGCCCCCACTTTTGCCAAGGAGGAACCTCGGTGGTGATTTTCTCTTGTAGGCGTAGATGTTCGGGCGTTGTCATATGCTCCTAACGGGAGCATATAGCGAAAAATAGGATTACTACCTACGGCTTTTCGATGTCCAAGACAGCGCGCTTAAAGCTGCTTTCGAGCTCTTCTCGTGTCTTTTTGTCCGTTTCTTCCTTGTAAAGATCGTACAGATCGGCGAGCTTCCCATTTTGAAATAGGATTTTTTGTGCCAGACCTAGCAGAACTTTGCTTTGCTCTATAAACGTGTCCCGAGGGGTGCCGTCCACTCGCTGCTTTTGATAATGCCCATTGCATGTGACAAATGCTTGGCGTAGCGTCTCATTGAGGTTTTCAAGAGAATTGATAGATTGTTTTAAATCTAAGGCTGTTGCAGTCATGAATTTCCTCCGAACTCTTTTGCCAGGTGTGCTTTGAGGGCATCTGCTTCTGCTGGGCCTTCTAATGCGGAGTAATCTTGATAATATGTTCTTAAAGCTGCCTGCAAACCTTTCATCTGCCAAAACAGTGCATAACATCGATCATCAGATGGCCATTGTTGTAATTTATCGCTACATTCTTTTTTATCGCGTTCTGTTATGTAAATTCGACGGGAAATAACACTAGAATCGCTTTCATGAATATTAAATTTTTTTGCATTCCAAAGAACATTTATGCAATTAAATGTCTGTAGTAAGTTTTTTGTGAGCTTAGTCAAAGTGCCTTGCTTTGGTACAAATTGTCCCCGAAATAAAGCAACTCGTTCAGATCCAACAAGAGTCTCAAGCTTCCCATACTCTTTGGCAAGAGAGCCATCAAGCTCCTTTAGCTCCCTAGAAAGATCTAGCACTCGTTCGCGCCAACGCGAGAGAAATAGCCGAGAGGCGCAAGTGAGTTTTTTGATTTCAAATGTTTCTTGTATAAGAAATCTCAAAACGACACGTTTTGTAGCGCAGCAGCCCCTTAAAGTTCTCAGAAGCTCTCGTTTTGTGTGAATGATATGAATTACTCTATGTTCAAAAATTCTAATTTCGTCATTGAGGGATTCTTTTTGGAACACAAGTTGTTGTCGCTGTATTTCACTCTCAAAAATGAATCGTTCACGGACATCGATTCTAGCCTCTCTTGCCAGCTCTTCTGGATTTGCAAACTTTTGTCGGAAAATGTTTGCTTGCTCTTCTCCAGCTAACCCACTGTATTGCTGATAAAGTTCTGTAAGTTCTGGAGCGTCTTTTTCTAACTGATCTTCAAGATCTAGAACTTGGTGCATGAGCACTTGTTGTTGTGGAGAAGAATGGTCACTATAGTCGCCGATTTTTTCATGCAGTTGCGCAATTGTGGCATGAATCTCAAGTCTCTCCTCTTCACGCGTCGTGAGTGCATGCTCAAGCGTGTGAACCCGAGGGTCTTCTACAGGGGTCATTCCTCTTTGAACCATTTTTGCAATATCAATCAGTGGCTCGAATTCAGCGGGTATCTCATTTTCCTTCTCTTCTTCTGCAGGAGCAAGAGATAGCCCGGGGCCTGTCTGCGCAGGTTTATTGGTAATATCGCCGAAAGGCACACGCTCTGGTTCTAAATGACCCAGGGGAGAATCTGTTGAAACTCTAGAAACCATATTTTTTAACCTCTAATTCCAAGAGACATCAGTTATTTCCTCTAAAAGCTAGTTACTTTCATTTGTGCTTTTAAGGCCTCGGCTTTCTCGGGCCCGGCCAGGCGCGCAAAATCTTGATAAAGCTCTGTGAGGCGATCTTTAAGTGGTGCGACCTGAACATCCAATACGCGGCATTCGGCAAGGGACTCTTCATGTGTGGAGAGAAATGCGCGTTTGGATTTTATAAAATCCCTATAATTAACAAAAAACGATTGAAAAGATAAGAAACCTAGGGCTGCTTTTTCTGCACTCATCAATTGTTTAAAAACTCCAACATTTCTTTGATGTATTTCAATCATGAATTTGTGCGTTCTTTGAATGCTCGCCCCCTCTTTTACAAGAAGACTTAGATCGCGCTCGTGCATGCAAATGCTCCGATAAATCACAAAGACATTTTCCTCACTCAGTCTGAAGTGTTGTGCAAGTGACTGATGCGCATGTCTCTGATCGGGTGACAGAAGTGCAAACTTGGTCAATCCCTGGAATTTGTGTTGAGATTGCTCCATAAAAAGTGTTGCTCTTCGTTGCCCAATAAGCTCGCTCAGTTGTGTGCCAAGGTGCTGAAGAGAGAGGTCGGTTTTATCGCGCTCTTTTTTCAGGTTAATTACCCTCTCACGCCAAGGAGAAAGAAACTGGCGGCAGGCCCACGTTAGGCTTTGGATTTTTCTCGTTTCGAGCACGAGATAAGTGATTTTTTCAGCGCTTGTTTCCAGGCATACAAGCTTTTCTTGTCGCAGACAAATTTTTGTGATGACCCTACTTTCAAAGGTATGAATCTTGTTCTGGTGTTGGCGGATATCTGTATCTTGCGCAACCCGCATCGCTTGCAAGTCTTTAATTGTTTGCTGAAGGTTTTTGATCTGCTGGGCTTTTGTCGTGGGAGCTACAGATGTGGAAAATTGCGCGCGTAATTCGTCCGTAGCGGCCTTACCAGCAATTCCTCTGTGTTCTTGATAGAGCTCTTCCAGTGCAGGCGCATCTTTTTCTAACGCCTCAGTCATGTCCATGACCTTGTTCAAGAGTTCCGTATCGTCTTCACTTACGCCCATTTTTTCATGAAGCTGCGCAATCTGAGCGCGCTCGTCTTGTCTCTCGAATTCCCATGTCCTAATGGTGTGCTCTAGGGTGTGCACCTCAGGATCAACTTCGAATTTTTTTCGGTTAAGATGACGCTCGATATTGGTCATTTCAGCCAATTCAGCGGGTATCTCATTTTCCTTCCCTTCTTCTGCAGGAGCAAGAGATAGCCCAGGGCCTGTACGTGGTTTATTAGTAATGTCTTCTAAATGACCCAGTGGAGAATCCGTTGAAACTCTAGAAACCATATTTTTAACCTCAATTTGTTTTTAGGTTACAAAGTATACTATATTTGTGAGTTTAAACTAACTTAATTAAATAATATGAATAAATAAAATGTTTATTAATATTGATTTATATATTTATTAATATGTGGTTAAAAATTTAAGACTAGATTAAGCTGCGTTAGAGACTGTCCACAAACTCGGCTTTTAGGTATTTGAGGAGATTTTCAATGAGATTTCACAAGGACTTTAGTCCGTGCGACCGACGCAAGCCATGTGCAAGCACATGGCTGAGGAGGTCGATGTGAAAGATCATGAAAAGCACCCAAAGACCGAAGGCCCAGTTTGTGGACAGTCTCTTATGGCAAAAAAGTTTTGTAAAATGGAGTTCGGCAAGGATGAGCAGGGGCATGAAATCCTCCTGAAGGATGACCGCTTTCAGGTGATGATGGAATGGGAAAAGCCCTACATGGAGGCGTGTATCGATGCACTCAAGCCTTCAGGCGATGTTCTTGAGGTGGGTTTTGGCTGTGGGTACTCGGCAAATCAGATCCAGAAGTACAAGCCCAAAAGCCACACGATCATCGAATACCATCCAGTTGTGGCTAAAAAGGCGCGCGCTTGGGCCAAAAAGTTTCCCCACGTCACCATTGTTGAAGATACCTGGCAGCATGCCATTAAAAAGCTAGGCTCATTCGATGCGATTTTTTTCGATGACTACCCCCTAGAAAGTGAAAGGGAGATGCGTATTTTAGAAAAGAAAGTCGATGATGCCAATCTAGTTCTGCGCTCAGGCAAAAAGAAGATGCAGGAGCTTGAAAAGCAGCTTTCTTTCTTGCGCACCATGCAGTATTCCGATCAGGATTTAGACCAATTTTTTGCCCTTTTGCCTCAGCAAGAACATACCGAAGCTAAAGTCCTTGTGCGCTTCTTTTATGAATTAAAAGATGCAGGAAATATTTCTGAGGTACAGCTGGTAGCCTGCATCCAGCGTTTAAAAAATGGAGGTTATTTAACCGAGCAAGATCTTCAGCTTTTTAAGGCAGAGCAAAAAACCGAGCGCCTTGCTGCACAAGTTGAGGTGCGCGGCGACCGACTCTTTGAATTTTTGCAGACATGCTTAGCAAAACACATGCGCAAAGGGGCGCGCTTTTCCTGCTATCTGAACGAACCCACCTCAAAGTATGAGGACGATAAATTTTTCAATCTGATCATCACGAACCCCTTTCTCGAATACCACGAAGAGCGCATCCACGTGGACGTTCCCTCAAACTGCAATTACTACAAGGAAAATGAGGCGCTTGTCATTGTAATTACAAAGGTCAGTTAAATAAGCCGCGGAAGGGCTTAATAAGATCTGTAGGCCCCTGGTCGGGATTGAAGAACTCTTTAATCATGTTATTCAAGTTTTGCTGCACAAAGACCTGTTTGAGCATTTGTCCTAGAACGCTATTGGCAAGCTGCTCTGATAATTCGTCACCAGAGCTGCTGATATTGTTGAGTTCCATGTAGGGGATTGTCTTGAGACGCTTGACACTTCTTCCTTCAGAGATATACACAACGTCTGTGTTAATGTTTGTCAGGATGACTTTTTTGATGAAGACACTGCGGCTTTTATCTTTGGAGCTTGCCGGCTTTTGGCCACTTTTCTCTAAATTGGCCATAATGGTTGTCCAATTTCCATTCGTGCCTTTGATGTTGTCAAATTCAAGACCGAGGTAGATGTTATCGATTTTGATCTCTTCAATGACAATTTCACGCTTTGTGTAACGAAAAAGAGGCGCACGAATGGCAATTTCATCCGCAGCAAAGGCCCGCTTGAGCGTAGTGTATCCTCGGGCATTGGCAATTTCTAAATTATGGATGTCGATTTTGCTGGGCCCCAAGCCAACACGTTCCACGGTCACTCTAACGCCCATTTTTTGGGAAAGCCGCTCAGAGATCATACCGGGTAGTCTTCCCCACCCCATATAAACCACAATCACAATCCCCAACAGAAGCAGCAATACCACCGAAGTAACTCTCATACCCCTACATATAATAAAAATATTTTTAAACGGCAAGAGAAAAAAAGAAAAGGGGAAGAAGAAGAGTTTTTATTGCTGGGTGAATAGACATGTCGGGTGACACGGCATTGCATGTCCGTGTCCCCTGCGACCCCCTTGCGCCTCATCTCGCTTTGATAAATCGATTCTCCCTCGGGTCGCCGTGCGGAGCACTGGTCGACCGCGCTTCGCTCTCGTTCGAATCAATTTCTCTGTGCGATCTGAGTCGAACGGCTGCTCGCGCGCTCACTTCCCATGCGGTCGCATGGGTCCCTTCTCGCGTCGTGTCGCAGTGCCAATTTAGGGTGCTTGCAGACTTGCTTTTAAAAGGTTGTCTTCTATAAAATTTTTTCGCAAAAAGGAGGAGCTTATGTCTGATTTGTCTTATTTATTAAATGCAAGAGATTTTAAATTATTCCCCCACGGTGGATTTTTGGAGCGTCATACACAACAAGACCGAGAAGATCTTACTATAAAGAATATTGACCGTTTAAGCGATGCGCTTATGTCTTTCTTTAAGAGGCACGGAAATGAATCTCTGCTGCCGCTTGCATCGGCTGTCTCCCAAGCTGAAGACTACGATGGGATGAAATATTCGGATACAAAACTTGCTATTTTGTTAGGGGCTTATATTTATACTTCACAAAAGGCGGGAATAAATCCCTCGATAGCAGAGATAAATAAGTGTATGCAAGTCTTTGAAGACGCAAAAGCGAAATTCCAGTTCAGGAGCGCGATGGCTCATACATTTTGTGCCGGAGAATAAGAGGCCCTAAGTTGGCTCTGCGAGCAGGCAACGAGAGGGGACCCACGCCGAAGGCGAAGGGGAGTG
>CAZLDZ010000026.1:1720-12418 GCA_964558435.1 uncultured bacterium | reverse complement strand
GCGTGAGCAGCCGATGGCTTTATATGGCACAGAGAAATTGATTCGAACGAGAGCGAAGCGCGGTCGACCAGTGCTCCGCACGGCGACCCGAGGGAGAATCGATTTATCAAAGCCAGATAAAGCCCCAGGGGGCCAGCGGGGGGGCGGGACACGTAGTGCCAGACCCCCGACTTGTGAACAAGTAGCGTTTTTAGTCACTAACTAACGTCTTTTTAATTTTCTTCTTAATACAGTTGGGTTGTAGGTGAATATAGGTAGAGGAATTTGCCGGAGAGGTCGGGGTGGAGGTGAGGGCCGAGATTAAAAGTGTGGGTGATTTTTCCGCTCAAGAAAGAAAATTGGCTGCGGGTAAGTTCAGAAAAGAAATCCATCTTGGGCTCAAGTTGAAAGACTTGATAAGGCTCTTTTTCCTTAATCCCTGCAGCTTTGACCAAATCGGCAAGTGTTTGCCCATAGGTAGCATTATCTTCATCGATAAAACCATACTCTTTTGCAACAGAAGAAATGAAAACACGGGCTCCATAATCTTCAACAAGTTTTTGCCGGGGAAGCTCGGGGCGTGCTTGTGTCACGATGGAGACAAACCGCTCATACAGGGCTGCTGTGATGTCGCGAAGAGATAATTCCTCACCAGGTTTCCAGGGCCTAAATGGATTAAGAGCATCTTTATCTTTACCTTCAGTCAACGTGAGGGACTGCACGCCGATTTTTTCCATTGCCCCATTGAAATTGAAAGTGGGGCCTAAAATGACGCCGACAGACCCAATCACACTTGAAGGAGTTGCATAAATTCTATCTGCAGCAGAAGAAACATACACTCCACCAGACGCGCAAATGCCATCGACAAAGGCAAAAATGGGAACTTTATATTTTTCTTTATAGTTTTTCAGAGCGCGATACATATTATCGGCATCGCTTGCAACACCCCCAGGAGTATTTAAGTGCAAGAGAATCCCCTTAACACGGCTGTCTCTTAAGACCCCCTCTTGAGAATCCACTAAAATATCATCGAGAATTTCAGAATCCAGACGCGGATCACCAATCACTCCATGCATATTAATGCGCAAAATAACAGGGGCTGTTTGAGGGAGAAGCTCTCTTTTTCCTTCAGCATTGGGAGCAACCACAAGATTTGTTTCTTGAGGGATGATCGAGGGAGGGGTTAAAAAGATGAATAAGAAAAAGATCAGGGCAATGCCCAAAAGAATGCCAACCATGGAGGCAAATGAAGTGCAAAATGAGCGAAAAGTCGAAGCAAAAAAAGATTCCCGAGCTGGCCGCATATTCTGAGTTTAAAGTTTAAGAGGTTTCCTTTGAAGCAGAAATTTTAATCTTACAGAGTTCGATGAAAGCAAGTGTTCCAAAAAGCACGAAAAGGGCAAATAGCTGCCAGGGAAAAGTGAAGTGAAGCGAAAGACCGATTAGGACAATGAATTGGAGCGCAGTCGTGACTTTTCCCCAGCGGATCGCGCGGAATTGATAAGCTTGCCAATGACCAGATAAACTTAAATACAGTCCAAACACACAGAGAGAAAAATCGCGAGAAATCATCGAACAGGCTTGCCAAACTTCTAGGCGACCTTCCATGAGTAAGACTCCCAGTCCAAACAAAACAAAGAATTTATCCATTGCAGGATCGAGAATCGCGCCAAAATGGCTTGTACTGCCAAAGCGTCGTGCCAAATACCCATCCACACTATCCGTAACCATGGCGAGAAGAATGGCCAAAATGCGCCAGGAAACGCTGTCGACTAAAAAGAGAAGAGCGAGTGGGGCACGCAAAAAAGAAAGGCCATTCGAGAGACTAAGCATGAACCTTCGTTTGTTGCTCTGTGACTGCAGATCAAAAACTGTCCAATACAGAGCGTTTTTTTCTCTTTTTATACCAAAACCATCCAATTACTGATAGTGCAAATATAGAAAAAATTAGGACGTTGAATGTCTTTACGTATTGATACAGGAGTTTGTAATTTTGGCCGAGGAGATAGAAAAGATAAAACATTGTGCTAGACCAGAGCAGGCAAGCAAAAAAATCGCGCACGATAAATGTGCCAAAGTGGAGTCTGCTCATTCCCGTGCTCATGAAAATCCCATTGCGTACGCCAAAAGGAATAAACCGTCCAACTAACAGCGTCAAAAACCCGTATTTTTGATAAAAAGTGCGCAATTTTTCTAGTTTTTCTGGGTTGATAAATTTTCTAAAAAAGCGCCATTTCATGAAAACAGGTCCCAAGACTCTTCCCATCCAATAGGCAAGCCAAGCAGAAAAATAACAGCCCAAAAAGACACTAGAAAAGAGTAGAAGTGTGTGCTCAGGAATGACCGTAGCCGCAAGCACAGCACCGATGATAATCATCAAATCTGCACTGATCGGAATATTTAAGCCCGCAAGCAAAATAGAGCCAAAAATAAACCAATGCGCAAGATGCGCATGTTGAATGACAAAATCAACGAATCTTTCAATCATGTCTGAAGAGCGGGCTCTTTTTCTTCGGCAAGAGCGTCAGGAAGATCCAGTGTTTGGTCTTTTGCTGTGAGGTCATTGAATTTTTTGCCTAATGAGCGCACAGACATCATCCAGATAACAATGGAGCCAAGAAGAATCAGGCCGACGTAGGGCGTACTTAAGGAAATTGAACCGAAAAAGACCAAAAGGCCCTGGTGGATGATCGAGCCACCCGATTTTCCGAGGCGAGAGCCGACACCATCAATTGCGGCTTTCCCTTTGAGTTTGCTCTCTTGAGAAAGAGGGATGAACGCGAGCTCTTTGGTCGCATCAAAAAGGGTGTATTTCGAAGCGCGGGAAAGGCAGTTCTGCAGCGACCCAAAAAAGACGCTCATGGCAAGGGAAGTTGAGCCAAGAAGTCCTGCCACAAAACCTAAACCAAGGTCTTTAAAGAGAAGGAAAGAAAAGAATCCCACACTTGTCACAAGCAGAATTAAAGGAGAGATCATGGCACTTGATGTCCAACTCAAGCGACGGATGACATTTCCAGAAATGAATACGCTTGTCACCGTAGCGATGACCCCAATTCCTGTTAAAACTTTTCCCATGTAGGCATTGAAATCACTCGGGTTAGGGTACAGTTGTTTCACCTGATCTTTCCAGACCACCTCAGTGAGGTTGATCACGATATTGTAGGTTATAACAATCAGAGCGATGCAGATGAGGTATTTGGATTTTGCAAGGTAAGCAAAATTTTTCCTCATCCCCATTTTGATCGGTTCTTCTTGTTGATCAGAGGACTTAGCAGAGCTATACCCATAGCCATTTTTATGGAGCCAGCGGAACAGGAACATGCATACCAGGCCGACAAGAATCACAAGGCAGTTTAAAAAAAAGATTGATTGTCCCCAAGCGTCTGTCCCGAAGGGGAGATGGGGGTTAAATGTGTGGGCGGAAAGGAGGGTGGCCACCTGCCCAGCGGCAATTCCTGAAAAATTGATTCCAATCCCTAAAAGACCATAAAAACGTTTTGCATCCCCAACCGTTGTGGTCTCGTTGACAAACCCCCAGCAGAGAACGGTCATGATGATCGTACTCCACATCTCGGACATGATATAAAATGCTGTAAATGTCCAGTTGCGGAAGATAGCAATAAATCCTTGAAACCCTACGGGAAGGTGCGCTTGAACGCTATCGGCAAAAGCATGAGGGTGCAAATGATCCCGATAAGGATAGAGCACAAACATGAAAAGAATGAAGAAAAGCAGAAAAATAGTCATCATCGCGTAGAAAACACGCTCGCGCGAAAGCCAATTTGAAACCCGTGTGAATAAAAACGTGAAGAGAAACGCCATGGGCAAGATCGCCCAAACTTTTAAGAAGGGCAAGGCTTCTGCACCTGACGCAGGAGCTGTCACGACCAGAGCATCTTTTGTCGCACGTAAAATACTATAATTAAAACCGACAAAGAAGAAGATGAGAAAGAGCGGCAGAAACATGCGCGTCTCTTTCTTGTAAATCGGCCAGAGGAAGGAGCGTATTCTGCCAAATTCCTTAGACATCCCAAACCCGCCAGGCAATAGCCTGTGCAATTAACTCAGAATCATATCAAGCTCTCTAGTTTCCCCCTAGAAAAAACGCACGAAAAAAATTAAAGTTTTTTTTCGCTTAACACTTCAATTCCCGGGAGTGTGCCCAATTCAAGAAATTCTAATGCTGCCCCACCTCCTGTAGAAAGGTGAGTAAAATATTCACTGAGTTTAAGGGCATTAATCGCTGCCACAGAATCTCCGCCGCCCACTATGCGTATCGAAGGAAATTTTGAAAGGGCGACGGCCAGGGCTTCTGTGCCTTTAGCGAACTGGGGGATTTCAAAGATGCCCACGGGTCCATTCCAAAAAATTGTTTTTGCCTTTTGGAGGCGTGCTGTCCACTCAGAAACCGTTTCTTGTCCAATATCGACCCCCTCCCACCCATCGGGAATCCCCTTTTCAACAGGAAGAGTTTTTGCATGGCCGCTTGCATCGCGCACGACGACATCTTTTGGGAAAAAAAGAGGGATTTTTTTTTCGCGACAAAGCTGCATGAGCTCCTGTGCATGTTTGAGGTGGTCATCTTCACAGATCGACGTGCCGATTTTCATCCCTTGCGCTTTAAAAAATGTGTAGGCCATACCCCCTCCGATAAAGAGGGCATCGAGGCGCCCAAGAAGAGATTTAAGCACCCCAATTTTGGAAGAAACTTTTGCGCCACCAATGAGGGCGTAAAAAGGTCTTTTTGGATTTTTTATGAGGGGCTCAAGAAAAGAGAGCTCTTTTTCCATGAGAAAACCCATAGCAGCCTTTCCAGGAAAATACTTGGTAATGGTGGCCGTCGAAGAATGGGCGCGGTGTGCAGTGCCAAAGGCATCATTCACATAAAAATCTCCCAGGCTTGCCAGTTTTTTAGCAAAGGAAGGGTCTTTTTCGGGCTCTTCTTCGGCCGGATCAAAACGCAGATTTTCTAGGAGAACAATTTCTTGAGATGGAACGTTTGAGGGATCACTTGCTAAACTAACGGGTTTTTTAAGAAGCTTTTCCAATCTTTCTGCGCAGACTTTCAGCGAATATTTTGGATCGGGCTTTCCCTTGGGTCTTCCCAAATGACTCATCAAAATGAGGTGAGCTCCATGCTCGAGCACATAGCGAATAGAGGGAAGCGACTCACGAATGCGCGTATCGTCTTCAATGCTCCCATCTTCCTTCAGCGGGACGTTGAAATCGACCCGCATGAGCACTTTTTTTTCTTTAAGAGGAAGGTCTTTCAATGTGAGTTTGTTCATCGTTATCCCCCTTCATGAGAGCGTTACATAACCTGAGACCATTGCATAAGTCAACGGTCTAAGAAAAAAAATAACAGGATGGACAGGATGAAGAGCCCCATAAAATTGTATCCTGTCCATCCTGTTATTTTTCTTCGGGGTTTTTCCTGATAAGCAGGATTTATGCAACGGTCTCAACCCATCTCTTCATTACAAATCGGCGAATGGAGAGCTTGCATTCAAGAACTTTTGGCCTTTTTTTCGTTCTTTAAGTTCATGGCGCACGGAAAATAGAAGATCCTGATCAAAGTCTTTGCGTGATGCCCACTGCAGATATTCTATGGGGATTTCTGAAAAAGGGCGTCCTTTGTGTTTTCCAAGCGGCATTGTCTTCAGCATAATGGGGCGTTTTAGCCGTTCAAAAAGTTGTTCTGTGGTCTTGAACTGTTTCGAAAGGAACTTAAAAACATCGATGTTGACAACGACATCATTCATGGCACGATGCGCCCCTTCTGCCGCGATATTGAAATGTTGTCTTAATCTTTCGAGGGAATTATGCGGACTTTCTCCATAAAGACGGGCTAGCCTCAAAGTGTCGATGCTTTTTTGTTCTGGCAACCTGCAGGGAACGCTATGGCGTTTTGCCGCAGCACTCAAAAAAGCAAGATCGAGGGCAATTCCATGTCCAACGACGATTTCATTTCCAATAAATTTCAAGAGTTGGGAAAGGATTTCTTCGATCCGCGGTTTCCCCAAAACCATGGCATCTGTGATGTGATGGATTTCCATGGATTCCTGAGAAATGGGACACCCTGGGTCGATGAGAGTTTCGTACGTTTCGAGAATTTGATCAAAATTGAAACGCACGCAAGCCACTTCGATGATTTTGTCGTTCTCTGGTTCAAGACCAGTAGTTTCTAGATCAAAGCAGACAAAAGTGTCTCGTTCAATCAGTCCCAACTCAGTTTTCTCCTGTCACTACCCGCATGCTCAAAAACAATGGTCATCGCACGTTCCGGCACAAGATTTTTGATTTTCTCGGCCCACTCGATGCATGAGATTCCATTACCCTGTAAATATTCCATAAATCCCAATGCTTGGAAATCTTTTTCATCGCGCAAGCGGTAAAGATCGAAATGATACAGGGCAAGATCTCCTGGATACGCGTGCATGTAGCAAAAAGTAGGGCTGCTCACTTCACGAGAGGGAAGATTACACAGTGCTTGTGCAATGCCCTTGACGAAAGTCGTTTTTCCTGTGCCTAAATCGCCTTCAAGACAAAGGATTGAACCTGCTGTCAGCGTTTTTGCAAGCTCAGCTCCAAGAAAAATCGTCTCTTCTTCCGAAGAAGAAAAGGTGGTTATCCCTCTTGTTGCTCTTCTGTCCATTGTTCAATATGAGAAGAGAATTCATCGAACGCAGAAAGCGATTCGACAAAGGCGTTGATTTTGCTCTCTTCAAGATGGGTTTGAATGAAAGCCAGGAAGGTCTCTTCAATTTGGAAGCGGTTTTGGTTGGTCACTTCTACAAGAGAAAGCGCTTTCAGCTGATTTTTCAAAAAATCATCAATGACAGAGGCTTTGCTATTAAAAAGCTTTCCAGTCACGGCAGAAGAATACACAAGCTTTGTGATCGGGGCTTTCAACTTAACAATATAATTTTTAATTACCTCAGGGTCTTCCGACACAAAAAAACGTTTGGCTTTAAGTCCCCCGACCCGTTCTGTATTTTCAGGGCACTTTGAGACCCAATCATAGATAGCATCTTGAGGATTGGGGTTTGTGTTATCCCCGAATACTTTTCCTGTGAACGGACAAATATAGACTTTTTTTGTCTGCTCATTGACGCTCTGCTGGCCCATCTGAATTTTGATCTCGGTCTCTCTCCAGAGCTTGCCCTGATCTTCCAGTTTCTTAAGTAGCTCATCCTGACTCTGATAGATCGTTTTATCGCGGATAAAAAGAACAGGCTTTAAGTTATATTTTCTTTCAAGAAAAAATAGATACGTTGTGATAAGATCGGCTTTACGGTTTTTTTTCAGAAACCGTTCAAGTTCTTCTTTTAAATTTTCGGAAATGACAACACTTGTCATCGCTACCCCACAAAAAAGTGAGATCAAAGGTACACAAACCCCCCATTAATGATCAAGAAGAAGAATTTTGGGTATGAGACCGAAATTCTTCTTCTTACCGTGCCCGAGTCCGTGTCCGAGTTCCGAATTTGAAAAAGGAAGTTCGGAACTCGGACACGAAAGAGAGAAATTGATGCAACATACCAAAGAGCCGGGGGGTCGGGACGTGTAACGCCAGACCCCCGATTTGTGTGAAAGAAAGCCCTAACAAATTAAAAAAATTATTCCTTCTTTTTTCCTAAAACTCTTGTCAAGATGTGGGTAATAGGAGACAATTGCGTCTTTGAAATTAAGGAGAGGGGACGATTATGACTTTAACCTTAGAAAAAACTCTAGTTTTAGAAGATATTTACGTCGAAGGCTATGAAAAAGTCGTTAAAGTGACCGACTCCCGCTCTGGATTAAAAGCAATTATTTGTATTCACAATACAGCGCTTGGGCCCGCTTTAGGGGGGACGCGGATATATCCCTATGCCACCTTTGATGCGGCTCTTGAAGATGCGAAGAGACTGGCCAAGGGGATGACGTATAAGTCGGCATTGGCCGATGCGGGCTGGGGAGGCGGAAAAAGCGTCATTCTCCACGATGCCAAAAAAGGCAAACCAGCTGATCTACTCCATGCTTTCGGAGAGGCTGTCAACCGATTAAAGGGACAATACATCTGCGCAGAAGATGTGGGATGTACACCGGAAGATGTCCATATCATCAGCCAAAAAACGCCTTATGTTGTCGGCCTTCCCCATCACAAAAGTAGTGGAAATCCCTCGCCTTTTACGGCCTGGGGAACATTTCGTGGTATTCAGTCTTTAGTGAAAAAACTTTATGGAAAAGATTGTTTAGAGGGAAAGCGGATCGCCATTCAAGGGTTAGGAAGCGTTGGAGCCAAATTGGCGGAGCTGCTTTTTTGGGCCGGGGCCAAGCTGATCGTTTATGATATCGATAAAGAAAAAACGGAGCGTCTTGCAAAAGCGTACCATGCAGATATAGTTTCTGCTGAAGAAATCATCACAGTTCCTTGCGATGTGTTTGCTCCCTGCGCTCTGGGAGGGATCATTCATCCAGGGATGATCGGGAAATTGCGGGCAAAAGCCGTCGGTGGGTGTGCCAATAATCAGCTTTTGCGCGATACAGATGCAGAGCTCTTAAAAAAACGGGGAATCCTCTATGCTCCGGATTTTATCATCAATGCAGGGGGGCTCATCAACGTTTCACAAGAACTCAGCGAAGAAGGGTACGATCCTGCGCGTTCGCGCGATAAGGTCCATAAAATTTACGACCAGCTCCTCTTAATTTATGAAATTGCAGAACAGAACCGCACATCAACACATGCAGCGGCACTGTCTCTTGCAGATTACCGACTGAGATTTGGCATTGGAAAACGTGTAGCTTCTCCTCGTTTCCACCATGCCGAGTAATCTTGTTCAACTTCTCAGGGAAAAAGTACGGCTTGCCTTGCAGCAAGCTTTTGGCCAGGCGTTTGAGCCGGAAGTCGAACAGAGCACAAACCTTAAATTTGGCCATTATCAGTGCAATAACGCACTCAAACTTGCCAAAGAATTCAAGATCCCTCCACGTGAAGCTGCACAAAAACTGCTTGCGCACATCGATCCCCAAAATCTTGCTAAGATGGAAATTGCAGGAGCTGGCTTCATCAATTTTACGTTGGATGCCGGTTTTTTAGCGAAAAGAGTAGACCTGCTCGTCCAAGATCCCAAATTGGGCGTAGAAATCCCCGAGCCCAAACGGATCATCGTCGAATTTTCTTCTCCCAACGTTGCCAAAGAACTCCATGTGGGGCATCTGCGCTCCACCATCATCGGCGATGCGCTTGCCCGCCTTTTTGAATTTTTAGGGCATGATGTTCTGCGCTTAAACCACGTCGGCGACTGGGGCACCCAATTTGGCATGCTCATTGCCTACATGCACGAAGAAGCACAAGCAGTTCTAGAAGGGAAGCAAAAAACCGATCTTTCTTCTCTCATGACCTGGTACCGCGCCTCCAAAGTGAAATTTGATCAGGATCCCGAATTTAAAAAGCGCGCACAACAGCAAGTTGTCCTGCTCCAATCAGGGGATTCCGCCTCCCTAAAAGCGTGGCAGATGATCTGCGAGATTTCCAGGCGTGCCTTCCAAGAAATTTACGCTCTTCTCGATGTCAAAATCACAGAGCGGGGCGAGTCTTTTTACAACCCCTATTTAAAACCTTTAATCGACGACCTGACAAAAAAAGGGCTCATCACCATTTCCGATGGCGCACAATGCATCTTCATGGAAGGCTTTGTCGGACAAGATGGAAATCCTCTTCCCATGATCGTGCAAAAATCGGATGGGGGCTATAACTACGACACCACCGATCTTGCAGCCATGCGCTACCGCATCGAAGTCGACAAAGCCCAGTGGATCATCTATGTGATCGATGCCGGCCAAAGCTTACACTGCAAAATGTTCTTCAAAGCCGCAGAGCTCGCAGGCTATCTCAATCCCCAAAAAGTGCGCGTGGATCACGTCGCCTTTGGCGTCGTTCTAGGATCTGACGGAAAAAAATTTAAAACCCGCTCCGGCGAAACCGAAAAACTCATCGATCTTCTTCAAGAAGCCGTCGAGCGTGCCGAAAAAATCATCGAAGAACGACTCCCCGACATTTCTCCAGAGGAAAAACACGAACTTGCCCGCACCCCCGGCATCGGCTCCGTAAAATACGCAGATCTTTCATGCCACCGCCTAAAAGACTACGTCTTTAGCTACGAGCGCATGCTGAAATTTGAAGGCAACACCGCCGCCTTCATGCTCTACGCCTACGTGCGCGTCCAAGGCATCAAGCGCAAAGTCGCAAAAGAGATCACCGAAGTCCTCGCTCGCACCCACGTCACACTCGAACACCCCACCGAAGTCGAACTCGCGCTCCATCTTTTGCAATTGGGCGAAACTCTAGAAACCATCACCAAAGAACTCCTTCCCAACCGCCTCACCGAATACCTCTTCCAGCTCGCCGAAAAATTCCACGCCTTCTTCCGCGACTGCAGAGTCGAAGGTTCATCTTTGGAAGAAAGCAGGCTCGTCCTGTGCGAAGCCACCGCGCGCGTACTCAAGCAAGGCTTAAATATTTTAGGATTAAATACAGTGGAAAGAATGTAGCGCATCTTGAGGATGCGCTACTGAAAAAAGGTTGTTACTGAGCTTTAGAATCACCTTGAGAGCTTGCCAAAGCCTTAATGTGGGCTTTTAGAGACTCATCTTCTAGACGCTGAAGATATTCTGCACCAGCACGGGTTCCTGATTTACCTATCAAAACAAAAGCAGTTGCTCCTGAGCCACCTTGCG
>CAZLDZ010000026.1:0-1620 GCA_964558435.1 uncultured bacterium | reverse complement strand
GTGGACTTTACACTTGTGACTGCAAATTTTACGCAGCTTTCCGTAGCGTCAAAATTTCCTGCAAGAATCTCAAAAGGAAGGATGGCGCTTGCAGCGAGGGCAGCTCCTGTCGTGCGCAGAGTGCCTTCAACGCCATTGAGGACGCTAAACACGCCGAACCACATAGGAAATGTGACGCGCATGCAAACTCTTGTGCAGGCTGCATCCTTACCTTTGCAGTTCTGTTGTATAGTTTCTGACTGACCATCAGCTAGCATCAGCATCAGCTGCCCGCATAAGTTCCCCGCAATTGCGCTAGTCATAAGTTCTCCTTTAAAAGTTTGAAAAAAGTGAATCCACTTTAATTAATATTAGTATTAAAAAATATACAAATTTTTTTTTAATTTTTGGAAATCTCAGTAAAAACTTTAGTTTTATGGGGCTGTAAATATATTTTTATATGAGTAGCTAACTGCTCATATAAGCCATTCATATGAGCAGTTAACCCCCCATATAAGGAGCTTGTATGGGGGGTTAACCCCCCACACAACAGCTTTCAAAATCTACCATAGAAAGGTTCTCGCTGGACATGATACGATGATTTTTGCAAGCTGTCAGTAAAAAGTTTACTCGTCATGAATGAATTTAGTGTCTATGTGCGCCGGTTTTTCTCAGGGACTTTTTTGAGCCGTGTGAGCGGCATGGGAAGGGATCTTGTGATGGCGTTTGCTTTCGGGGACCATCCTTCTGTCGCGGCGTTTATGGTGGCGTTTCGCTTGTCGAATTTCCTGCGCAGGCTTTTGGGTGAATGGCCTTTTCAGTCGGAGTTCATTCCTCATTATGAAGGTCTGCGCTCTCAAGATCCGCAAAAAGCGCTCGTGTTTTTTCAGAAGATCACGCTTTTTCTTACGTTAGTCCTCGTTCTGTGTACGCTTTTTGCTGAAGGGGGAGCCTGGGCGCTGCTTTCTGGAAATCTTGTCTCGGAATCGAGCCGTGAAGTTGTGGCGCTTTCGGCGTGGCTTTTTCCGGGCATTCTTTTCATCTGTTTGTACGGTTTAAACATCTCCCTGCTCAATTGTTCGGGCTCTTTTTTTGTGCCGAGTTTCGCTCCTTTTATCTGCAATGTCATCTGGATTGCTGCCGCGTTTTTTCTCAAAGCGAAAAGTCCGCAGGAGGCGATGCCAATCCTTGCGCTGTGGGTGGTTATCGGATTTATCGGGCAGTGGCTGTTCACACTTCCGCTTGTTCTCAAAAACAGCCCATCTACGTTGAGAGACTGGCTCAGTTTTCGCATCCCTTCCGAAGTAAAATCTTTTGCGCGGGCATTTGCGTGGGGGGCCATCGGCGTTGGTGCTGTGCAAATCAATGCTTTTCTCGATGCGCTTTTTGCCCGCTTTGCCGATGTGCGTGGCCCTGCGTATCTTTGGTATTCGATTCGGCTTGAGCAACTGGCTCTTGCCATTTTTGGCATTGCGTGTGTCAGCACCATTGTTCCGCGGCTTTCGCGTGCGATTAAAACAGAGAATTTCGGCGAGGCAAAAATGCTTTTTTCCTTCAGTTTGGCGCGCATCATGGCTGTCATGATTCCCTGCACGTGTGCGCTGGTTGTTTTAGGTTTAAGCTCGGTGAATCTTCTCTACG
>CAZLDZ010000025.1:0-12445 GCA_964558435.1 uncultured bacterium | reverse complement strand
TGGAGTTGCCCCCTAAAAACCGGACCACTAGCTAGCTCTTTGTTTTTCTAAAAATTGCCTCGGAGAAAGCATTTTTAACCCCTTGTGAGGAGCTTTCTCATTGTACTCTTCGAACCATTTTGGCAGTTGCGCTATCACAGCTTTTGCGTCCTGCAAGTCCCCAAAAACTACATAGTCTCTCTTGAAGCTTTTTACAAATGCCTCCGCCATCCCATTGCTCTCTGGGCTTCTAACGGGTGTTGTTCTCACATCAAAACCCAATTCCCGACCAAAAGCCACCGTTTCTCGTGCAACATAACAGCTGCCGTTGTCCGATAACCATTGAAGGGCTCCTGGAACTTTTGGTTGCCCAAAACGGTACTCGACAGTTTCCAACATCAAGTTGCGGATTGCTTGTCCATCTATGCCGGTGCTTGAGGCAACCCACTTCATAGCTTCCCGATCGCAGGTGTCCAGAGAAAAAGCCACGTGTACTAGATCTCCGTTCCAACACTGGATGCTAAAATGATCTGAGCACCACCTGGTATTGCTTGCTAAAGTCTCGATTTTCCCTGTGTGAGCTCGTTTTGGCCGATGCTGGGGCTTTTCCAACAATAAGCCCTGTCCTCGCATGATTCGGTACACTCTTTTGTGGTTCACATTCTTTAGCCCCTCAAGCTTTAACTGGCTCTTGAGCAGGGTGGTTATGCGCTTGTACCCATACGAGGGCTTTTGCTTAAGCAACGATTTTATGCGTTCGGTAAGTTCTCGGTCCTTGGCCTTTGTATTCCTTTTTATCTGTTGGCCTTGTCTACCTTCACATTTTTCTATCAGGTTCGACCTAGAAACGTTTAAAGCTCTTGCAACGGCTCTCATGGAGAACCTCCTGTTTTGGGCCACGAGCGCAGCAACATGTGTTTTTTTTCCTGTATGACCTTAACTGCTTCTTGTAAAATCTCTATCTCGAGAGTTTTTTTGCCAACAAGACGTTCAAGTTCTGCAACCCGTTTTTGAAGTTCTTTAACTACCGATTTAGGAACAAGTTCTTCTTCTGAGGATATTCCTTGCAGCGCTCCTTTTTCCATGAGTCTTCTCCATGCAAATAGTTGGCAAGGACTTATACCATGTTGACGGGCAACAAGTGAAACAGAAGTTCCTGGCTGGTAAGTTTGATTGATGATTGTCTGTTTTTCCTGGATAGACCAACGCCTTCGGCGTTCCACTCCAGTAATCAGTTTAATTTCTCGGTTAATACTAGTCATACACCTATGTCTACTCCTATGTCTTGGAGCCAACTAGGTGGTCCGGTCTAAAAGGGGGTCACTCCAGGTTCTTAGATTCAAATTAGCACCTGGTCAAACCGTTGAGCTGTTTCTTGAAGTGCTCAAAGCCTTTGACGGGCAATGGGAAGAAGGACAAGTCCGTGTAAGGTTTCCTGATAAGTACATGGATCCAGATGATGAAAGTGGTAGAACAGTGGTTATTCGAGAGTATAGAGATTATAGACTTGGTGAACTTTCAAAGTTCTTTAATAGAACAATAGGCCCATTTAGGCCTGCGGCTGCACTCCAAAATGCACTAGATCATCCCAAAAAGCCCGCAGATAAGGGGGATGCGAAACAACCTTAAAGATTCAACTTTTGCAAGTAGGCTGTAAGCTCATCCGACTCGTCTTGCAACCACTGTTGCAAAGAGCCTGTTTTTAGGGGAGGGGGATTTTTTCCTTGAGAAAGATTCCCGCAATCGATCAGCACTGCCTTTCCATCAAGAAAACCAAAGTTTTTGGCAAGATTTGCATCGGTGTTCACGACACCTTTTTCCTGGGTTTTTCGGCACAAATTCACAAGAGAAGCAAGTGCAGCTTTGGCTCCTTCGAGATTTTTTTGTTCTAAAAGCATTTTTAATTCGCTAATCACCGGTTTTGCTCGTTTTTGCACGACAAATGCAAGATCGTGCGCATTGAGCGGGTGTGTGATATTGAGGTTGTCCACAAGAAACAGTGTGAGGGGATTTCCCTGTGTTGTCTTTACATGCACAGAAACAAGCGCGCTTTCATCTTTGAGCTTTTCATGGGCAAGTTGGTAGCTTGCAAGTAAAGCTTCCCGCTTTCTGTGCTTTTGGTGATGGAATTTGAAGCATTTTAAGACATACTTTCCATCTCGTGAGGCAAAAACGTAGGTCTGTGCGCCTTTCCCCATGTAGTGGAATTCTTGTGCCAGAATGGCTGAGAGCTCTTGGCTAAATTCTTGAGTGCTGACGGCTGGCTGATCGCTGCGGATGTTGGCAACAATGAAGCCATCGGTTACCAGGTGGCACAGGCGCGCCACTCCATAAAAACAGGCGAAAAAAAGGGTAATATTAAAGAGCCAGTTCCAATATTTCATCGCTGATCTGTAGCTGTTTTACAAGTTTATCCAAAATGCGGATCCGTTCATTTTTCTCTTCTTCCTGCGTCAAGGCTTTTTCGCGCACTCTAAAACGGCCGACGTCGATCTGCACGGGTTTCCCGTCAATGACGCCAAAGTTCGTCATAAGATCGGGATCTTTATCCGCGATCCCTAAAGCTTGCCGTTTTTTGAGCAGGGCCACCAGCTCTTTTAAAAGATGGGCATCGGGACGCTTTTGTGTTAAGGCTTGCGCCTTTTTTTGCACAAGGAAGGGAACTTTGTCCAGATCGACAGTATGCTGGATGCCTAGTTTGTCAACGAGATGAACTGTTTGTTTCAGTGTTGTGCTTGTGCCAAGATGCAGATACACAAGTCCCGTTTCCTCTCGTAGTTTCTCGTAGGCAAGCGTATAGGAAAAAAAGTCCTTGTGCCGCTTTCTTTCTTTACGCGCTCCTTTTTCCTGGCGCCACAGCTCCCAAAACGCTGGAAGGGGGAGCAAGCGGAGCCAGGTCGGCGTTTCAATGTGCGACATGTGCAGGAATTTGAGCACAAGCTTTCCGTCGTGCGAGGCAAAAACGAAGCATTGGGCGCCGCGCCCCAAATAAATGAATGGCTGCGCAAGTGCGGCACGGAGCTCAGGCGACAGAGGAGCTGCTGCAACGGACATCGTGCTGGTCGGGTGGATTTTTTGCAGAGTAAATCCGTCCGTTTGGCTGATGCAAAACCGGGCCAAGCCCAAAAAAACAAGGGCAATAAAAATTTTACTTGTTGAAAGCATGGCTCTAGGATAGCTTCGAGCGGAGGTTATTTTAAAACGATTTCGCGCTGAACGTCATTGAAGGCTCCGCCGACAGGTTTGTTCTTGTAGTCGAGAAGCTGGAGGCGGACTTTGTGTTTTCCTTTGGTCAGGCCGTAGATGTAGTAGGGAACCCAGCGTGAAAGAACGCGCTCCTTTTTGCCATCGACGTAGAGATTGACTTTGTAGCCGTCTTCTGAAAGCTGGGCATTGGTGATGTAAAAATCGAGTAGGATCGGCTCTTGGGGGTTGTAGTCATACTCGCCCTGCGGTTCGTTGTAGGTGAGGTAGGGGCCCGAAAGATCGATGTTTTTGAGGGGCTCCTGGCGCTCGACGTAGAAGGTGCGCACGGCAAAAGCGCGGTCTCCCTTGACGCTTTCATTGAAGGATGTGACGGGAAAAGCGCGGATAACATGTGCTCCCGGTTTTAAGCGCATG
Source organism: uncultured bacterium (assembly GCA_964558435.1). GTDB lineage: Bacteria > Chlamydiota > Chlamydiia > Chlamydiales > Rhabdochlamydiaceae. The sequence goes on along the minus strand of CAZLDZ010000025.1, from coordinate 8,845 downwards.
GGAAGATCAAAATCGATCGTTTGGTCGTAATAGATCTCGTTGTTGTCGAGCGCATCGATGAAAGCTTCATTGACGGGAAAATAGGGCTCTTGGTCGACAAAGACGTGTAGAGACTGGCCTTCCGGATCATTGAAGATCTCTTTGGTACGCGGCATTTGCGTGTTGGTGCCCAGAGGAAAGCCTTCGAGACGCATTTCGATATTTACGGCACGCCCCGAATCTTTCACATCACCCTCTTCAGGGAAGGAAAAAAAGAGGCGCACGTTGTCGGATTCAGGAGAAGGATCCACGGACATGATGCGCAGCTCGCCAGGATTGACCTTAGGGGCTTTTATCGTCGCCGCAAAAAGACCCGTCGTTGCCACAAGTGCACACACTATCCATTTCATAGGGTTTCTCCGTTTCTCTCCGATGTACACAACCAGCTCTTAAGAAACAAGTCCCTCTTCTCGAGTCCGTGTCCGAGTTCCGGCCTATCACAATCGGAACTCGGACACGGACTCGGGCACGACTAAAGAAAAAGATTCTCAAGATTGAAATTATTAAGTATTTCTTCCTCATATGACCGAGGCAGTTTTTTTCATTCTGGTTTTTGGGTTGATCTTCGACTACACGAACGGCTTTCACGATGCGGCCAATGTGGTCGCAACGGTGATTGCCACGCGGGTCCTTGCACCGCTCACAGCGATTCTTCTTGCAGGGGTCTTGAACACCGTGGGGGCGACGCAGATCAGTGGCGTTGCAAAAACCATCACGACAGGTCTCGTTATTCCTGAGGCGACATCTCCTCACATGATCCTTGCGGCAGTCATCGGTGCCATTTTTTGGAATATCCTCACCTGGTACTTCGGCCTTCCGAGCAGCTCTTCCTATGCGCTCATCGGAGGGCTTGTGGGTGCGGCCTACATGGTCGGAGGAACTGGATTTATTCTCTGGGAGGGGTTGATCGCAAAGGTGCTAGTTCCCCTTCTTGTTTCACCTTTTGTGGGCTTTTTTCTTGCACTTCTTTTGATGAGAATTCTGATTTACTACCGCGCAAAAAATGTAAAACTGTTCGGGTATTTGCAGATAGGATCTGCCTCGCTTGTGGCCCTTGCGCACGGCTTTAACGACGCACAAAAAAGCATGGCTCTCATCACGCTCGGGTTGTTTTCAGGGGGCATCATCGCCTCTTTAGAGATCCCGATTTGGCTGATTCTTTTATGCGCGCTGATGATGGGGCTTGGGACCGCATCAGGGGGCTTGCGGATTATTAAAACCGTTGGCTTTGATGTGACGAAAATTTCTCCTATTCAGGGTTTTGCAACTGAGATGAGCGCCTCCTGTGTGATTCTCTCAGCGAGCTTGCTCGGGATGCCTTTAAGTTCTACCCAGATGATCGTAGGAAGTGTCACAGGCGTCGGCGCCGCAAAATCTCTGCGCAGGGTCCACTGGTCCACAATCCAGCGCATTGTGGCTGCATGGGTGATCACCCTCCCGGGGGCTGCCCTAGTCTCAGCGGCCTTTTACAAGTTGCTTAAGATCTTAATATCCAGATAATTACAAATTAATATAATTAATTAAAAATTTTAATTATAATTTAATTATATGGAAAAAGATGATGATTTTGGTGGGTTTACCATCATGGAGGCTGTTGATAACCTCTCATTGATGGCGGAACTCGACGTGACGAGCGCGCCTGAAGAGATCTCTCCGTTTCTGGAAAACCCCGATGCGGTGCGCGCGACTTTTCGCGTTCTTTTGAGCTATTTAATGCACATTTATCAGAAGGAGAAGGGAGAGCTCAAAGACCCTGAAATGCAGCGGGGGATTCAAGCGATGATGGTGCTCGCCAATGAAGCGGCACAAAAAATGGACCGCGCGGGCAAAGAAGTGTCAACGTTACAGGAGTACCAAGATCTTCAGAAGTTCTATTTGGAAAAAGTGGTCAAACGCTTTCGCACGGGCGCTGGAAGTGCAGAGGAATGGGAAAAACAGTGGGAGGGGGCAAAAGCGACAGATGTGCAGAAAAAAGGGCTCAAAGATCTTGAAGCGGTGAGAAAAGACCGCAACTACGAGCTGTTTTTCATCCGCAAAGAAAATGGAAAGCCTTTTTTCCACCCTGAGCTTTTGCGCCATTTGCGTCTTGTAGGGGAGTTTGATGAGACGCTAACCGATCCAGAAGGCGATGATCCTCTCCTGCAAATCCGCGAGCTAGAAGATCGAGATGCGCATGAGACAGCCAAAGAGATTTTGCACCGCGTCTCTCCCTACCTCGATGAATTTTATAAAGAGGCCCTTCGCCACAAGGGAAGAGAGTTTGCGATGCAGCTCAACCAGGCCACGATGGCTCTCATGCTCGCTGCAGATCCGCGCAACGTCGTCCCCACAACAGGTGGCAAAAGTGCGCTGAGTTATTTTGCCGATTTTTATCAATTTTTGCGCGATGCTCTAAAATCTTTAGATTACAACCGCACGCTTACAGTTTCTCAAGAAGAAACCGATGCTTTTTCACGGGTTTTGCTCAGCCTTGTTCACGCATTTTCCTCCGCTCTTTTTATGCGATGCGCAAGTCGCAAAGACGCGGTCAAATTCATCAAGAAGCTGATTGAAAGGGCTCCGCATGAAAAACGGAAGAAAGCAGAATCGATCTGGGAAGAAGTTGTGCAAGAAGATGAGAAGATCCGTTATGTGCTCAAGCAGCATCCAAGCGGCCCACTTTTAAAAACGCTCGATTATTTCCGCGCACACGAAGAGGGAAGGGGATTTGATCCTCTTTTGCAAGAAACTCCCCCTTCACAGCTCTACATTTTTTCCAATGAAGATCTCCATGTGACGATTTTGCGTCTCCCGGCACCCATCCACCAAGAGGTCATCGACCGCGCCGAAGTCACAGAGGAATTCCGGGCTTTTTTGCGCGCGCTTCAGACACAAATGAAGGGGCAGCGCCATCTTCTTTTGGATCTACAAGATAGAACCTCTTGGCAAGAGCGCGCGCGTTGCATCGCTTTAGAAGGGCTGCAAAAAGATGCCGAATTTTCTTCCGTGCTTTCTGTTGTCACTTTGGGTAAAAGCCATGAGTTTTACGAGCAGAGTGGACCTTACCAACATTTGACGGATGCACAGGAATTCTTAAACGCTTTTTATGAACAAATTGTAAGCGGAGAAGCATGTGGATACTTTTTCCCCTCAGGTATCGAGCTCCACCCGTTTGCCAAAAGCATGCAAAAACTCATTCACGAACTCTTCTTTGCATCCAAAGAAACATTTACGAGAAAAGAGCGCCAAGATTTCATCGAAATCTTCGATCAATTTTTGTATCTAAAGCTCATCCTCTTGCTAAAACCCGATTCGCTCAGCTTCACCTGTAAAGATGCCCTTGATATTGGAGAGGCCCAAGCAGCAGGTTTTTTTGCCTTCTTGCGCATGATGGGAAGCCAAGAGGCCTGGACCCAGGAAGAAAAAGAATTTCTCCTCTGGATGCTCTATTCTCCAGCACTTCTTGTGCGCGAGCGCCCCATCGACTCTGCACCCCTGCAGCGGATGATTGGCGCCCTGAAACAGATCGAATCGGCACTAGAAGAAAACCGCAAAGAGATCCTCACAAAAACCCAAGAGCTTTTGGGCGTGCCCATCTTCAAGAAACTCACAGTTCGCCCTGCTTAAGCATTCACTTTGAGCGCGGGATGACTCTTTGCAAAGAGCTGTTTTAACTTGTCTTGGTCGGGGTAGCATTCGGAAAGATCCAGAATTTTAAGAGAGGGAAGATTTGCCACCATTTTGGGGATCTCTTGCAGGCGTTCTTTGCGATTCTCCATGTCTTTTGTCACAAGAGTAAGCTCACGTAAATGGGGACATTCTTCGAGCTCGGGAAATCGCCCTTCGTGCGCTTCGATTTTTAGAGTGTGCAGCCAGGCAAACGCGAGGGGATATTCTGGAATCCCTTGGTCATACAGTAAAACGGCATGCTGTATTTTTGGATCGGAAAAAACTAAAGAGAAGACACTATGGGTGCGTTGTGCGGGCCATATTCTGACATGCCCTCTTCCAGGGATTTCGATAAGAGCGTGGACATCCTCATCCTTTTGGATACAAAGTTCCTCCACATAAATCCCAGCTTTGGGCATGCATTTTTGGAGCGTTTGAATCCATTGGAGTGTTTGGGCGGCGCCTCCAGCGCTCGTTTGAATAGAAAGGCGGCTGATGACATTTTCAACCTTGGTTAATACGCGCACATGGGTCTCGTCTAGACATTCGAGACAAAGATGTTGGGTTTGTGGGCAGTGTTTTAAAAGGGTGCTGAAGGTGCCTTCTTTCTGTTTTTGGCCAACCGTGGCCGCTAGGAAGAGCACATTGGGGAAGAGGGGTTTTGTGCGAAAATCCAAAAAGGCGCGCATTTTTCGATCTGTATTTTCAATGCAGGCATGTAAAGTATTAACTTTAACTGTCCAGTCTTGGTTGGGCGCCAAAATCAAGGTATGAAAAAGTTGATTATAGACTGTTTTTCCTTGAGCCTCGACCCAGCGGGCCAAGGTCACCGCTTTAAAGCCCTTACGCGCTGTTTGGGTGGTAACATAGTCAGCAAGAACTAAGTAACCTAAAATTTTTTCTAATATTTTTTTAGGGAGTTTAAGTGGAAAAGGGGGAGCGAATTCTACAGCTGGGACCCGTGCACGTTTAAAAGAAACTTTAGAGCTCATAAAATAAATTTTAAATATGGGTTTTTAAAGGAATTTTCTCTATAATACTTTCACGTTATGACTATTTCATTTACAGCTGAATACTTATACCAGTGTAGTCAATTGCTGTCGCGCAATGAGCATGATCTTTTGCCAACACTGGAAAACACATATTTTGAACAGGCACAGGATGTAGGTTGTGGCTTTGCGCGGGGGATCTCTTCTTTCGGTCTCATTGTCGTTGCCCCTGCAGGCGTATTCTACCACGTGACGATGGCGGTATTATGTGCTCTGGAAGGGTTCTGGAACGATGACCAAGCGCTTTCCGAACGTGCCTGGACACATCTGGGTGCTGCCGTCATGGATGTCGATGGGTGGATTGAAGCTTCGAGCTCGCTTCTGATTGCAGGTGTTTTTGCTCTGTTCACTGCTATATTGATCTTGATAGATGTGGAGGCAGGTATACTATTACTTGCGTATGCAGGAACGATTTTTGGAATATCAATCTGTAATGGCTCGCTCCTTCCGTGGATATTACCTTACCATGCCGCTGTTAATGGCTTCAAATTTCTCGACTTTTGCCTAAACCCGACCGAAAAAGCACAATATCAGACGCGATTCATCTATGAAAAACTTACAAAAGCAGGATGGGCAAATCCCGGCGTTGTTCTTTCTGCGGCGCAAGAGACAGAGCTACTAGCATTTTATGCAAAAATTCCTTATAGTTCTACGGAACTTCACCCGGTGGCATTTGGTAAATGTGGATTTGCGCGCCTACTCCTTCAACCGACATGGAATCATGCGGCGCCGGCAGCCCAAGCAGCTTTGCAAAAATGGCGTGACAAGGAGCCGGAGATGCGTGCGGCATGGGAAGTTGTGCGTGCTGCGTCTCTTCAAGTCGATGTTGATAAAAGAGAAGCATTTTTAGATCGGGAGTTTGAGCCCAAAATGAGAGAAATTTTTCAGGCTCAACCTGCTCCCCCTGAAGAAGTAGAACACAAGGAGGTATCATGACCAATACAATTTTACTCAGTCAAACGCCAGCGAGTTTTACGGCACAGATGTTGCACGCTGGATCCATCATTTTAACGCCAAGTCTTGAGAAATTCCCTGAAGAATCGGTTTTTTATAAAATCGGGCGTGGATGTTGGGCCTGGGGCGCAGGGGTGGCAGCTCCTGTGGGAACGGTTTATCATGTGGCATCTTTTGCATTTTTGACGATTGCTGCAAGCTGGAATGAGGAAAAATCGGGCGAGCTTACCTTGCGTGCTTGGGCGCACATCAATGCGCTCAGTTATGATTTGGCTGGGCTTGGGGACTCTGTTTTCTTCGGTCCTATCGCTTTAGCGCTCATGATCTCTATTGTAGCTTTTGGAGTGCTGCCGATTGTGCCGACGCTTGCAACTAGCGTGGTTGTGCATGCTCTTTATTATCTTTTAGACGATTCTTTGGAGTTTGTTCTTTGGAAGGATTTTGCTAAAGATGGCCTCGCTTTTCGCCACTTTTTACCAGATCAAGGCGACCATATGGATTATTACAAAGGCGTGTGGGCATATAGAAAAGCACTCGAAGAGAAGATTCCCATCCAACCTCTTTCTGAAGATGCAGGAACAAAGGAATGTCGACTTAGTATAATCGGTTCAGGAGTTTGGCAGAATAGCTGCGAAGTTGCATTAAGAACCCTTAAAGGAACAACAGTATGACAAATTTAATTCCCGTTAACGAACGCCCGATTTCTTTCACCGGACAGTATCTCTTCGAAGGAGCTAAGCATCTTGCACGGCCAGGAAAAGACGAACCCATTCAGTACGCCATTGGTCGAGGTTTATATGCCTGGGGTGTGGTGGTTGTGGCTCCAGTCGGAATCATTTACCACTTGGGTGCTGCAGCGCTTAGCAAGATCGCCCAGAGTTGGTGCGATGATGAAAAATGTAAAGAGCTTGAAGAGAGGGTATGGTGCCATCTGGATGCTGCCTTTTATGATGGTATGGGACTTGGAAGCTCGTTCCTATTTGGTCCCATTGCGCTTGCTATGCTGGTCACTGGCGTTGTTTTAGGGTATTTACCTCTCATCATAGGATGCATAGGAGGGCAAATAGTTTCTCTTATCATGGATTTTAATGCGGCATTGAATTACTTGATTCTCTGGAAAAATTTTGCACAAAGCTCCATAGCGTTTTCTACTTTTATGAATAACCAGATTATGGAAGTGAATACGGACATTGTTGAGAAAAACTATTACGTAGGGTTGTTTACACAAAAAGCACAGAAGGAGAAAATTATTAGTGATGGCGGAATACCACGTCTGCTTGATATCGAAGACACGTGCACATTAGGTAGAAAAATGTGTGAAACGCCCCCCGATTTGGATAAAATCATTTCATTATTAATAGTGCCAGGTTGAGACCATTGCATAAGTCAACGGTCTAAGAAAAAAATAACAGGATGGACAGGATGAAGAGCCCCATAAAATTGTATCCTGTCTATCCTGCCATCCTGTTATTTTTCTTCGGAGTTTTTCCTGATAAGCATGATTTAGAGAGTGGTCTCACGTTAATTTAGGCTAAGATCCTCCGGGATCATGGAGAGGGCGGCGTACTTGCCGCCCATTTCGCGTAGGGTGGTTTGCCAGAGTTTTTCGGGAGGGATTTCGAAGACGTGGCGTTGGGAGGCGGGGTGGAGAAACCAGCCGCCGCTCATGAATTCCCGCTCCAGCTGACCGGCGCCCCAGCCGGTATACCCAAAACAGAGGCGGATGAAGGGTCCATCGGCTTTGCTCATCGCTTCTTGCAGAAATTGAAGATCGCCCCCTAGATATACCCCGTCACAAATTTTCAGGGTTTGCTCCGGCAGCTGGTCGGATGAGTGCAGGAGCATCATCTGGTTGGGCTGGATGGGGCCGCCGGCGCGGATTTCGACTTTGGGGTTGGCAAGATCCTTTAAGTTGACGAGGTCTTCGGGGAGTTCGACATCGAGGATTTTATTGAGAAGGAGCGCAAAGGAGCCGCCCGCGCTGTGTTCACACAGAAGCAGGACAGAGCGGAAGTAGAGGCCGGCGTCAATTTCAGGGCTGGCGACGAGCAGGGTCCCTTTTGTGAGGTTGGCATAGGGCAATGCGTCCACTAATCTTCCTCAGCAACAGCTACGCGTGCGCGGTGCAGACTCTGCCAGCGTTTACTTGTGTGGAAGAGGAGGCCGAAGTCGTTGATATCGGTAAGAAGTGTGTTGACGTTGTTCAAAAGGGTGTTCATGTGCTGGTAGAGGTCGTCAAACTTACACAATTTGCTGAGCGTGCCTTTCCCATCGGTCAGGTCATGAGAAAAGAGCTCGAAGGACGCGGTGCTGGTTTTTAGATGCTGTGTCATTTCTTTCAAGTTGGCAAAGATCCCTTGACTTTCTGTATCTGTGAGCATTTTTTGCACGGTTGCCGTGCTTAAACGGATTTCGGCGGCCGTTTGGCTAATTTCTTCTAACAGGTGCATCTCATTGACTTTGGCGACGGCAAAATGGATTTCTTTTAAGGCGCTTCCACAGTGATTGATGGCGATGGCCAGGGAATCGCCATTTTCTTTGATCCACTTGTTGACTTCATTGAGGGTGTCTTCCATTTTACCCGCCACGTCAGAAAGCTGGACAAAGGCATTTTCAATGGGGTCGGTGGAGTTGGCGTAGATCGGCTGATGGGTGATCTCCTTGGGGGTGATGCCTTGAGGCGGCCTTCTGGGGGTGATGGCGACCGATTTTTCTCCTAAAAGACCCGAAGTTTGCAGGGTGATCTCATCGGTGTTGTACACCAGAACGCTGGAGTCTACTTTTAGGGTGAGTTGGTAGAAATAAAATCTCCCAAGTGTATCGGTAGGCTGGTTTCTGGGCTCATAAATCGGATCGATGGCCACGACTTGCCCGACAGGTCTTCCGGCATAAGTTACGCGCGTGCCGACGTTGATTTTATTCACATTGGAAAACCGGATGAAGAGGATCTTTTTCTCGTCGCCGATGGTCGGTTTTAAGAACATGACGATGGCGACAAGGAAGGAGCAGGCCGAAACGATGAATACCCCGATCAAGAGGTTTTTTGTATTACTGCCCATGGAATTTCTCTTCTCTAAACATGCGGGGGTCCTGTGAAATGGTCTTCCTTAAGAACTCTATAACGGGATCGTCAATTTTCATAAAAGTATCTGTAT
>CAZLDZ010000024.1:11324-13033 GCA_964558435.1 uncultured bacterium | reverse complement strand
GACAGTCTTGATTGGCCCTTCCATGCCTTGGCCCTGCAAGCGCACAAAGCGCGGAAGCCATTGAGCCATATTGATGCTCCAACCCCGAAGCGACGGCTTTGCCGACAAAGGTTGAGAGATTCCCTCCACCGTGATCATAATGCAGAATATTAAAAAGTTTGAGTGCTGCGCACAGATTCTTCTTGTCTTGAGGGACCTTTAACATCTCTGTGAAATTTTCCATGTAGCCCAATTCTGGATTTGGGCGCGCCGTTTCTCCCCACCCCGCATGGAAGTTGATCACAGAAGCAACAAGATGTGGTGCTTTTGCAATGAGATTTAAACAATCCTCGCGGTAATCTCCCGTGCCCTCGTGAGCGCCTAAAATGAGAAGAGCACAGCTCAAAAGATCCATGGGATGCGCTTTTTTAGGCAGGGCATAAATGTGTTTTAAAGCTTCTTGAGAACAAACAGCTCTTTTTCGAAGATCCTGAGAAAAACGCGCGACCTCCTCTTCATTTCCCATCCGTCCATGGTACAAAAGAAAAATCACTTTTTCGGGTTGCCAAAACGCGATCTCATGCACAGGTTTGTCGATGTAGAAGAGCCCTTTTTGGGGATCGACAAACGAGGTTGTGCAGTAACCGACAGGCACACCGCGCAGCCCCGTCTCTAACTGATCTTTTGTAATTTCAAAAAGTGTATCAGACATGTACCGCATCTCTTTCTTCAAGAAGCTCTTTCTCTGTTTCGGCGATTTTTGCTTTGATAAACGGATCCCATTGTAGATTTTTTATGATTTCCACTTTCCCATTCCCACGGGATCTACAGGGAAAAGAAAAAATCAGATCTTCATCGATGCCGTAGGGATTTCCACGGGAAAAATGCGCACAAGAAAACCAGGCACCTTCTTTGGTGGGAAAAATCAGATGGCGCATCTGGTCGAGGGCCGCTTGTGCCGCAGATGCCGCAGACGATTTTCCGCGCGCAGCAATCACTTCAGCTCCTCGTTTTTGCACACAAGAGAAAAAATCTTGCTCTAACCATTTCCGGTCAGTGATGACTTCAAGAAGAGGTTTTTTATTGATGCGCGCCAGTGTAAAATCGGGAACCTGCGTGGCCGAGTGATTTCCCCAGATCGCCACATTTTCCACCGCACTCACCGGAACTTGTGCCTTTTTTGCAAGCTGAAATGCCGCGCGGTTTTGATCGAGCATCATCATGGCAAAAAATTGGCTTGCAGGGATGTCGGGGGCATTTTTGAGAGCGATTAAACAGTTCGTGTTGCAGGGATTCCCCACAACGAGCGTGAGCACACTTTTTTTTGCAGCCTTGTTCAGCGCTTTCCCCTGTTCCATGAAAATTTTGCCATTTTGCGCAAGAAGCTCCTTCCTTTCCATCCCAGCACCTCGGGGTTTAGCCCCCACCAAAAAAGCGTAGTCCACGTCTTTAAAGATTTCGCTCGGGTCGCAGCCGATATGGATTTCGCGCACGAGTGGAAACGCGCAATCCTCCAGCTCCATCACGACCCCCTGAAGAGCAGCAAGAGTTGGAGAGACTTCTAAGATGTGTAAAGCAATCGGCTGATCTAGTCCCAAGAGCTCCCCCGCCGCAATCCGAAAAAGCAGACTATAAGCGATTTGACCCGCGCCCCCCGTCACGGCAATACGTATTAAATTTTTTATTACCATTTTTTTATCTTAACGAGCGCACTTCTTAATTGCAACTTT
>CAZLDZ010000024.1:0-11224 GCA_964558435.1 uncultured bacterium | reverse complement strand
ATGTGGCTTGTTTTTTTAATGTATGCGACCTGGTCGAGTGTGTTTTCCATCGGGAAAGTCGCCCTCCAATACGCTCCTCCCCTCTTTTTGACGGGGTCGAGAATGGTCTTTGCCGGCCTTGTTCTTTTGGGGTTCCTTTTCTTCAAAAAACGCACCCTGCTTAAGGTCGATAAAAAGCAGCTCTTTTCTATCACTGTGCTCGCCTTTTTTAGCATTTACTTAACTAACATCTTGGAATTCTGGGGCTTGCAATATCTTTCCGCAGCAAAGACCTGCTTCCTCTACAGCCTTTCTCCCTTCTTTGCAGCGCTGTTCTCCTACCTGCATTTTGGCGAAAAGATGACCTCCAAAAAGTGGCTCGGACTGCTCATTGGATTTTTTGGCTTTTTCCCCGTCCTTTTCTCTCAATCGGGCGCCGAAGACATCTGGAATGCCTTTGGATTTCTCTCCTGGCCCACCCTTGCGATTATGGGGGCGGCCCTGGCTTCGGTCTATGGATGGGTCCTTTTGCGCCTTGTCGTGAAAGACACCCAAGTATCCCCCCTGATGGCGAACGGCACGAGCATGCTGATCGGTGGGGCCTTCGCCCTCTTTCATTCCTTTTTTGTCGATTCCTGGAACCCCACTCCCATTCAAGCCGGATCGGGAGGCGCCTTCTTAAAAAGCGCTCTTGCCCTGACCGTCATCTCTAACTTGATTTGCTATAACCTGTACGGGATGATGCTCAAGAAATACACGGCGACATTTCTCTCTTTTGTCGGGCTTCTTTGCCCCATCTTTGCATCGTTTATTGCCACTTTATTTTTTGGAGAGCCCCTTTCTTGGCCCATCTTCCTATCGACCGGCATCGTCTCGTGCGGTCTTTTCCTCGTCTACCAAGCCGAACTCAAACAAGGCTACGTGAAGGCTTAAACAAAGGCGCCCCAAAATGACAAATGTCATTTTGGGGCAGGATGACTCGAGAGCCACTATTAACGTTTTAAGGAAGACTGGTTTTTACCAAACTCGCCTTCATCGTAACGTGAGGTGATTCTTTTGATGATTTCTGTCGTAGAAATTCCTTTTGTGTAAGGAACAGTACGGAAAATCCCTAATTTTAGAGAAACGCCATACTGATCTTCGAGAAGATCCTTGTTGAAATCATCGCCGTGCACAACGTAATCGATGCGGTGCTCGCGGACCATCTCTTCGGTCAAACGAAGAGGAGGCGCTATGATGACTTCATCGACATATTTGCAGCCACGGATGGCTTGTACCCTTTCTTCCAAACTGAGCACAGGCGTTCTCTTGTATTCTTCAACCACTTCATCTGCGAGCACTCCCACAATTAAGTAGTCACCAAATGCTTTTGCCTTTCTAAAAAATTCCACATGCCCTGCATGGAATAAATCTCCAACAACATCGACATACACACGTCCGGTTTTCTTGGGCTCTTCTGCAAAACCAGAACAAAACGAAATCACGAGAAAAAAAAGAATCAGGTGTTTTTTCATAGTTACCTCCATGAGGCGCAATCGTACACAAAAAACACATTTTGTTGACCCGAAAAAATGGTTGGAATATGTTTTTCTGAAACATTCATTTTTTTCAGGAGGCTTATGAAAAAGTTCTGTTGTTTATTTTTATTGAGTCTTGTTGCCTATGCTGGGAATGTGGAAAAAGCTCCGATTGCGCTTTCTCCTGCAACAACGCTCAATGAATGGCAAAAACAAAAAGCCTTCTTCCATGAAAATGGTTATCTCTGGATTAAAGATTTTTTCTCCGAGGAACAAGTCCGACTTCTGCAATGCTGGGCCGATGAAGTTAACGATGCCTCTCAGACAATCTTGACATGGACATACAAAACGGGAAAACCCGCACAATCCATTCCTGGCACTTTGATCATTGTTCCCGAAGCGCGCGATCCGCTTCAAGTATGCCGCGCAGAAGACATGCTCACGTGTTATCCCGATCTTCACAATTTCATCGCCGGCACACTCTGCTCTTACATTGGCCGCTTGATGAGCGAGCCCTATGTTCTATTTAAAGACAAAATCAATTTCAAATGGCCAGGTGGAGGCGCTTTTCCTCCGCACCAAGATTTTCCTGCTTATGATTTCTTTGGCCCACGCGAGCACGTCACAGCGATGGTTTCGATCGATCCTGCCACACTCGAAAATGGCTGCCTGCATGTCGCCAAAAATTGGAAAGAAACGTACGTAGGTGATGCCGACGTTGATCAGGAAAAATTAAAAGAAGGAAGAGCCGTTCTCCCCTACATCACAGGGGGCAGTGCCCACGGTTCAATCCAAAAAAAATACAGCGACAAAATCACGTGGATTCCTCTAGAAACATCACCGCGCGACCTCGTTCTCATCAACTCCTTTGTGCCACACTATTCCGAGCCAAACCGCAGCACCAAGTCGCGCAGAGCGATGTTTTTCACGCACAATAAGCTGAGAGAAGGCGATCACAGACGCGCTTACTACCACGCAAAACGCAACGATCCCGAAAATCCGGCTTTTCACTTCGCAACACCCACAAAGGCAAGAGATAAATCATAAAGAAGTCAGAAGTCAGAACGCAAAATGCAGAAGTGAAGAAAAAGATAGGTTCTTAGTTCTTCTTTAGGGATAAGAAAAAACAGGATTAACACAATCGGCTTCGCCGGCACGATCCGCTCCTGACGGAGCGGGCACGATAATTTTTCTTCATCGTGCCGCTGCTTTAGCAGCGAATCGTGCCGGCGAAGCCGATCGTGTTAATCCTGTTCTTGCTTCTTTAAAACCGAGCTTGCGTTAAGAAAAGGCAAAAGTCAGAACGCAAATGCAGAACTGAAGAAAAAAAATGCATTTTGACTTTTGTCTTAACAAAATCCATTCTTAGTGATAACAGGAAAACATGCTACGATGGATTTTGGCAATTTTTGCCCTCACTTCATGCTTTGCTGATAACAGCAACAGTCAACAACAAGATGTCCAAGAAACCGATCTCATCTGGGTGGGTCCCGGCTGGTACGGAGCTTATTGGTTTGGGTCTGAAGCAGAATTCAACGATTGGCACGACAATTACTATCATGGGGATCACCACGGAGATCATCATGATGGCCATCATGGCGACCATCACGGAGAGCATCACGACCAGCACCATGGAGAACATCAAGGTGGACACCGCGGCGGCGGCCATGGTGGGGAGCACCGAGGGGGCGGTGGGCATGGTGGAGGCCACGGCGGCCGCAGGTAGCTCGAACTAACTTTTCTTCTCTTCTTTTGCTTTGTCACCAACCGATAATTCGTAGACGTGCCGCTTGGCTCCGTAGAGCTCTTTTGTTTCTTTGAGCGGCATACCTAGATATTTTTTTATAAGGATGTTGGATGCTGTGTTTTTTTCATGCGCGGTTGCTCGGAGTGTATGAACACACTCTCCACCGATAGGATAGTCTTTCCACAGCTTAACAAAAAAACTCACTTGTTGGGCCAGTTCTTTTCCATAACCCTGGTTCCAAGCAGACGGTTTAAAGGTGCATGTCATTTCTGACTCACCAGGTTTATCTCCGTGACCCATGACTACAAGCCCGATGAAGATATTCTCGCTTCTATCAAAAACCGCATAAGCGCTCCAGGGATCGCCCTCTTGCCACCTTTTTAGCCATGTGTCAACCCGTCTTGCAATAAAGCTGAGAGATTTTTGGGCGCCGTCATGATATAATTTCATCACCTGCGGGTCGCTATATAATTCCTGCACATCCCCAAGATCTTTTTCCTTGAGCGAACGCACATACAACCGATCTGTGAGTGTATCTAGACCTATAGATAGTTCCGTTGTCATAAACACCTTCCTGTTTCCAAAAAAGGATGCGGCAAAAATGCAGATTTTTGCAACATGTTCGTTATGCTTTCGCGTGCGCGTTTTGTTGATTTGACCCACCCGCTGGATGAGGAAGTCCCGACCTGGACGGGAAGTTGCGGTTTTCGTCATGAAATCAAGATGGATTACGATGAAGGCTTGCGCGTGATGACTTACAAAATGCATGCGGGGGTCGGCACGCACATGGACGCCCCTTCCCACTTTTTCCGTGAGGGTAAAAACATCGGGGATCTTCCTCTTGAGCAGCTCATCACTCCCCTTTTTCACATCAACTGCGCGCACAATCAAGATCCCAACTTTCTTCTTACGGTAGAACAAATTCTTGCCTTTGAAAAAAAGCACAGAAAAATCCTTTCAGGGAGCAGCGTTGTGCTAAGTACAGGCTGGGCGAAAAAATGGAAAGATGTGCAGGCCTACCGCAATCCGGATGCGCAAGGAAAAATGCATTTTCCGGGCTTTCACAAAGAGGCGGCAGCCCTCCTCGTCGAGCGCGCTGTGGCAGGCATTGGGATTGACACACTATCTCCGGATGGAAGTAATGAGGGCTTTCCTGTACACGAGCACATTTTAGGAGCGGGGAAATACATCTTAGAAAATCTCACGAATCTGCAGCAGGTGCCGGAGACGGGCGCTTTTTTGATCGCGCTTCCTATCAAAGTCCGCATCGGTGCGGAGGCGTGTGTGCGTGCTATTTCAGTAAGTTTTTCTTAAGCTCAAGAAACTTCTGATAAGCCTTTTCATAAAGCCACATAAGCCCTTTGGGTTTTCTGTGGTTTTCGAACCAGCTTTTCAGGACATGTTCATTGCGTTTTGTCAAAATGGCATTGGGTCTAAACTTCTTCAAATGCACAATCGCCCCGCGGATGGATTCTGCAATTCCCGCATGGATTAAGTAGGCGGCAGCAACCGTGACGCTGCGCTCAATGCCTGCTTGGCAGTGCACGTAGACTTTCCGCCCCTTTTTGATCTCTTGTGCAATAAAGCGCACCGCTTTTTCGATGTGTGTCTCTGAGAGCATGGTGCAATCTTTGGCTTCAATCACCTCGTGGTGCACCCCTTCCTGGAGCCAGTCGTGTTTTGACACCGGCTTGAAAAAGAACCCCCCTGTTTCAAGCTCAAATTGCTCGGTCATGCTGAGCACGCTAGAAATTTTTTCTTGCTCCACAAGTTCTGCTAAGTGTTTTTTTAGAGGCAAGGCCCCGATATAAAGATTTTTCGTCACCCGGTCCCAGCGCCTGTAAAAGCAGAGCGGGTAAAAAAGGAGGCAAGAGAGGACCTTCATGTTAAATTTAATAGGCACCCGGCAAAAATACCGGTCTAAGGCGAGGGCAAGAAAAGCAAGGAGTGGAACCCCCAGAAAAAAAGTGAGAGGCATGCCTGATAACGTGTGGATGACCGTCGTCACGAAGGTGATTAACCCTGTCGTGATGATCGCTCCGGCTACAAACGGCTTATGCCATAAATAATTAAATAATCTCATCACACTATTTTATCTAATTGCGGATAATATATAAACCCTAATCGTCTACCTTATTTGACTAATATGTAGACACTTCCATCTTTGTCAAGAGAAAATTTTCCTTGAAACCAAAAAGATGCTTTATCCTAGCGGGGCTATTGAATAAAAACAAGCTAAGCTCGTAGCCTAGTGGCATGATTCTATCCGACTATTTTGCGCGCGTCGCTAAGACCCGCTATTTTTGGTTCCATTTGGTTCTTTCCGATTTACGTGCGAAATACAGGCGCTCTTTTCTAGGAATTGCGTGGGCTGTA
Source organism: uncultured bacterium (assembly GCA_964558435.1). Classification (GTDB taxonomy): domain Bacteria; phylum Chlamydiota; class Chlamydiia; order Chlamydiales; family Rhabdochlamydiaceae. Next base: position 5,605 of record CAZLDZ010000024.1, on the reverse strand, counting down.
CTTCACCCTGCAACGTTAACTCTTCTTTTAGGCTTTGTGATGAGTAAAGCCTTCCATTCTCCTTTGGGCTCCTACGCTCCTTACATCCTTTCCGGGATCATTGTTTGGGATTTTGTGGTCACAACAGCTGTCTCGGGTTGCCACGCATTTATCCAAGCAGAGGGCTACATCCGCCAGTTTGCGCACCCCCTGGCGATCTATTCGCTCAGAACCACTTTGTGCGCTTTAATTAATTCAGGACTTGCTTTCACCGTTCTTTTCGGCTGGTCATTCATCTGGAGACCAGGAAATTTTGGGCTCTGTTGGACGACTCTCCCCTACGCCTTTATCATTCTTTTTTTGCTCGGCTGGTCTTTAGGCACGGTCGCTGGTTTCATCGCTGTGCGCTTCCGCGATTTTTCTCAGGTGATTGTGATTCTGCTCCAAGCCCTCTGGTACGTTTCTCCTGTCTTTCTTCTCCCTGCTGTTTTTGAGAGCAACGGGATCCGCTTTTTGATCGATTACAATCCGGTTTACCATTTGCTCGAGCTTTTTCGCGCTCCTATCCTTTACGGACATTTCCCCACACTTGCAAATTTTGCTTATAGTTTTGGGACAGCTATTTTTCTTACTTGCCTTGCACTCCTCTCAATCAGATATTCGGAAAAAAAGGTGATTTTTTATCTATGAGTATAAAGCTAGACGCTGTTCACCTTCATTATTCGCTCAAGAGTTTCCGAGAAACCTCTCTAAAATCGTATCTTTTTAAACTGGCAAAAGGAAAAAAAGAAGCAACACAAGATGTGCATGCCATAAAAGGCGTTTCTTTTTCTGTGCAATCAGGAGAGCGCGTAGGGATCATCGGACATAACGGCGCTGGAAAATCTACGCTTTTGCGCACCATTGCAGGGTTGTACCCTATCTCAGGAGGACAGTGCACCGTTCAAGGCGAAATCCGCTCGCTTTTTGAAATCACTTTAGGTTTTGAGCCGGAAGCAACAGGACGGGAAAACATCCTCTACCGCGGTCTTCTTTTGGGACAGTCTCCAAAAACCATGCGCACACTAGAAAAAGAAATCGTCGAATTTGCAGAAATCGGCAACTTCATTGATTACCCCGTAAAAACGTATTCGTCGGGAATGGTGGTGCGCCTTGCCTTTGCCATCTCGACAATCATCACAGGGGATATTCTTCTCATCGACGAAGTGATTGGCGCAGGCGATGCTGCTTTCATGCACAAAGCCTCTGAGCGCATCCGCAGCCTAATCTCCAAAGCAAAAATCTTACTCCTCGTCTCCCACGACCTATCCGCAATCCGTTCCTTCTGCCACCGCCTCCTGGTCATGGACAAAGGGAAACTCGTCTACGACGGCCCCATCGAAGAAGGCATCTCCCACTACCAAAAATTAGCCGCAAATAAGTAAGTCTCCCCTTATTCTTGAACGTGCCCGAGTCCGAGTTCCGGACCGTTGTAAATTATAAAGAGACCGGAACTCGGACACGGACTCGGACTCGGGCACGAAAACAAAAAACTATGCGTTTTTGACTTGCGCTGAAGCGCGGTTTTCAGGCAAAGTAAATTCTTTTTACACGAGGTTACTATGACTGAATTGACATCCGATCGAAGATTGCAAAACCGCGCGGTTCTTGGTGTTCTTCTCATGATTGCAGGCCTTGCCCTCTATCCCCTATCCGATGCCTTTGTGAAGCATCTAATGGGAACTTATAGCGTTAAACAGACAACGTTTTTGCGGGCGATTACGCGCCTCGTTCCCTTATTTATTGCGACATTTTTCCAGGGGGGTCCTTTGCGCGTGCTGAGCACCAAATATCCCACGCGCCATCTTTTTAGACTTGGTGTCAACCTCTGCTACACCTACGCGTTCATGTACGCCTTTTCGATGGGCTCACTTACCGTAATTTATACGTTAAGCTACACCTCACCTTTTTTCATGATTGTACTGAGCGCGCTCATGCTCAAAGAAGCCGTTGGAAAAGAGCGCTGGGTTGCAGTGGGGATCGGGATGATCGGCGTCATTATCGCCATGCGTCCTGGGTCCAATATGTTTGAACTGGCGGCAATTCTCGTGCTTTTTGGCACATTTTTAGGCGCGTTGAATAAAATTCTCATGCGTAGACTTGCCGAAACCGAACATAGCCTTGCGATTGCCATTTATCCCAATATTGTGATGATCGCTCTCACGTTCCCCTTCTTGATCAACTCATGGCAACCCATGCCCTGGGCCCACTGGGGACTTTTTGCAATCGTGGGAGCGCTCACCGCCGCAGGTCAGTATGCCATCGCCCAATCTCTACGCTTTGCGCAAGCTTCCACCCTTGCTCCAGTCGATTATTCGACCTTTTTCTGGGTAGTCGCGCTCGACTTCTTCTGGTGGCACAAATCTCCAGATCGCTACACATTGATCGGCGCTGCCGTCATCGTCGCAAGCAACCTTTACATCCTGTACTACACAAGACGCCAGGAAGCCGCTAAGAAAGCAGCTGCTGCCGCTCTTCAAAGTTCATAGTTAGGTTGCTTTTGAATTTATCTAACTTTGAATATGGCGATTACATAGTGTATGTCGATGAGAGTGGTGACCACAGTTTAACAACTATCGACCCCCGTTATCCTGTTTTTGTTCTTTCATTTTGTATTTTCAGAAAAGAAGTTTACACAGATATTGTTGCCCCAAAGCTGCGTCATTTAAAATTCTCTATATTTGGTCATGACATGGTTATTTTTCATGAGCATGACATCCGAAAAAGAGAAGGTTCCTTTAAACTCTTCAATAAGGAAACCAGAGAAAAACTCCTCAATCAGTTAACTTTATTAATTGAAAACCTGAACTTTATTATTATTGCGATAGTTATTGAGAAATCACAGTTCAGAAATTCTGATTTATTGTCCAGCTACTCCGTTTATCACTATGCAATGCAACTCGGACTCGAACGCATATATCAGTTTTTTCAATCTGAAAATCAACATGGCAAATTAACACACATGGTTTTTGAATCTCGAGGAAAAACAGAAGATCAAGCACTTGCAAATGAATTCCTGCGAGTCTGTGATAGAAAAAATGTTTTTTCTGAAAATTTACCATTTAATTTAGTCGTTGCAGATAAAAAAACAAATTCGGAAGGACTTCAATTAGCAGATATGACTGCTCGTCCAATAGGATTAGCTGTTCTTAGGCCTCAACAACCCAATCGCACACTAGAAATCCTTAAGAAAAAGATCTATTATCTAGAAAGTTATGGCTTCAACGTAAACGCTGTAGAAAGCGAAAGGCTCCAAGGTATCCTTGGAGCCTAACGCCGGCAGGGTAGTCCCAACCCATTTATCTCTAATGTACTATTGCTACATCTTTTTTACAAGAACAAATAACTTCGAAGCTTCTCTATTCCCTTACATCTGCCCGACGAGGCCAAAAATCCCTATTAAGATTAAATATATTGCGATGATGTAGTTGAGAATTGCTGGGAAAATGAGGACAACAACGCCAGCAATCAGCGAAATTAACGGATTAAGCCACAAGTGAATTTCCATATTTACCTCGGGTTAGTTTCGTGAGACAACTTTCTAGGGATACCCCTTTCTCTAGTATCCCTGTAAATAAATCCCCCTTTTGAGAAAGGCGCTTAGGGAGTGTTTTGATTGTAAATTTCTGTGGATTCAGCCCATGCTTTACTTCCTTCCACAGAAGCGGCGCGGAGACGGTCGCATGTGCTCTTGCGCGCACGGAATAGGCGGAGACTAAAGTCTGCCCTAAATGGTTTTGCAGATAATCGAGATAGACTTTTTTAGGCCGTTTTTTGGGGCTCCTCTCCAAAGAAGTGATTTGAGGGAGTTTGTCATGCACAATCTGCGCAAGCAAAAACGCAAATTGAGTCGCCTCTTCGTAGGAATGCTTGCCCTTCAAAGGGACAAAAATGTGCAGGCCCTTACCTCCCGTCGTTTTGCACAAGTTGGGGATTTTGCACTCCTCAAGCACTGCATGAGCAGCGAGCGCAACATCGACCACTGTGTCAAAAGCCACATCGACAGGATCCAAGTCGAGGACAACATAGTCAGGGTGTTCTAGACTCTGGATGCGTGAATTAAACGGATGAAATTCGATGGAACCTAAATTTGCCACATAAAGAAGTGTCTTCTCATTTTGTACGACAATGTAGGAAATCTTTTTTGTCTTATGCGCAACTTGTGCTGTTTTGACAAAAGGAGGAAGATCTTTTCCCGCTTCTTTTTGATAAAAACCCTCATGAGAAATCCCCTCAGGAAAACGGTGCAACACAAGGGGGCGATCGCGCAGGTAGCGCAACATGATGGGGCCCACTTTCGTGTAGTAGTCGAGAAGATCCCCCTTGGTGAGGTTGTCTTCTTCCCAATACACTTTTTGCAAATTGGTCAGTTTTAGCGGCATTTGCGCGTGTTTCATGCCTTATCAATAAGGGAGCAAGGGGCAGATTTGCAAGAGCATTTTGCAAGTTGTTGATTATTAACAAGATGAATTTTATTTACATTAATTAAATTTTTTACTATAATATTATTTAAAATTGGAGGAAAATATGTCGATTAATTTAGACTTTAGCCTTTTACCAAAGTTTGATTTAGCTATGTCGCTATTAAATATGCCAACTGGACTTACCCCCAAGACTCCCGAAGTGGCTTCGCCCTGGACGCCTACTCCTCAAGCTCCAAAAATGAGCAAGAAAAAGGTTAGAGCATTTAAATTTTCACGTGATGATATAAAAGCTTCGAAAGCAGGCCAACTCGTTAAATGCCTGCCTAGGAATAAAGTATGACTACACCCGCAAAAAAGCCCCTTTCAATAACCAATCCCACCTAATCCTGAAGGATATATTTGGGATGAGCGTACGCCATTCAATGCTGGCAAGGATCTTGTCACTTCTAAGGCGGCAGATGCCGGTGATAAGAAAGCGGAGAAGTTAGAGGCTAAAACAGAAAAGGCGGCTTCGCCTGTCATGAAACAATCCCGCAAGCAACCCCCTCATAAGTTTACCTGGGATGTTCCTGTGAGTAATTTAACTTTAATAACCCGGACGCCTTCTCCAATAAGCTATCCCCCTCAGGAACCAGTCTCTCCCTTCAAGCCTGGTCCAACTCCCCCCAAAAGAAGATATCGTAAAAGAGCGCCGGCCAAGTCCCTAGCTAGTTAAAAACAATTTTTTTCTCTTCCCCCTTAAAGTCTCTCATCGTATGATGAGGTGCCTCTCTATTTTACTAGCTGGGGTACGCGATGGCCAAACAGTGGCTCATAGGCTTTTTTGCTTTTTGTTGCATTTTGAGCCTTGCCGCGTACTTTTTCTGGCCGTATCCGGCCTTTCTTGAACAGGAACATTTCATCGCCTTTGAGCGCAGCATGGAAAAAAGCGATCCTCTGCTGGTTTCGCGCATTCTGATGAAAAAACTCCGTAAAGATGCGCACTGGAAAAAGCTGAAAAAGCTGTATGACCAGCATATTTTGCACGGGTTTCCTCAGGAAGAGTTCCGCATCCCTAAAAAAGTGCACCAGATCTGGTTGGGCAGTCCCTTGCCTGAAAAATACAAAGAGATCCAGAGGACCTGGAAAGAAAAGCACCCTGAGTGGGAGTACCGGCTCTGGAC
>CAZLDZ010000023.1:0-13290 GCA_964558435.1 uncultured bacterium | reverse complement strand
ACAAAAGCGCGGGGTTCAGGTTTTTAAAATGGTCACAAAAAACAGCATTGAAGAGCACATCCATGGACTCATTGAAAAAAAACTCAAACTCATGGAAGGGGTGATAGGCTTCGATGAACACGACCAAGTGAAAGGCCTTGAGCGCGCCGAGCTCGTCGAGCTACTCCGCCTGATGCATCAGGATATTTCATAGTAAAAATTTGATTATAATCGCTTCCAAACAACTATTGTTTCGGGTATACTTCTCCTCCTATGAAGCGAAAACTTAAGTTGGCACTGGTCGGAAGACCCAATGTCGGAAAATCTGCGCTCTTTAATGCCATCGTAGGCAAAAGAATGTCCATTGTGGATGAGATGGAAGGCGTGACACGCGACCGCTTGTATGCGTCTGCAGATTTTTTTGGGAAGATCTTTGAAGTGATAGATACCGGGGGGATCGACCCTGGAAGTTCTGTCCCTTTTCAAGAGGAGATTCGCCAGCAGGCAGAAATCGCAATTGTTGAAGCGGACGTGCTGGTGCTTGTGGTCGATGCAAAAGCGGGGGTGACCGTCCTCGATGAGCGGGTAGCCCATATTTTGCTCAAGACAAAAAAACCTGTGTGTCTTGCGGTCAACAAAATTGACAATTTGTCACAGGTGAATGAGATCCACCAATTCCACTCTTTGGGCATTACACGCATAGTCCCTGTTTCGGCGATCCAGCGTTTTCACATTGCAGAGCTTCTGGAAACTGCTTTTCAAAACGTGGTTTTCCTGAAGAGGAAACCGAAGACGAGGGGATCAAGATTGCCATTGTGGGCAGGCCCAACGTGGGAAAATCGACACTTGTGAACACCCTTCTTCAAGAAATGCGCTGTGTTGTGAGCCCCATCCCTGGGACGACACGCGACAGTGTTGACATCCGTTTTTTCTACGAAGAAACGCCGTTTATCTTGATCGATACCGCGGGAGTGCGGCGCAAAAGTGCCGAACATGATGCTGTGGATAAGTTTGCGGCCGTGCGCACGAAGCGTGCCATTGAGCGTGCCGACATCTGCGTACTCATGCTCGATGCAAGCACGGGCATCACGACCCAGGAAAAACGCCTCATGAGAGAACTTGAAGCTTCTGGAAAAGGGACGCTTCTTCTCTTCAACAAGTGGGATCTTGTGAAAGGCTACCGCATGGAACACTGTTTAAAAAGCCTGCAGATTGAGAGCAGTTTTTTGAGCCATTGTCCCACGATTTTTGGCTCTGCTAAAACAGGGCGCAATTTGGAAAGAATTTTCCCGCTCATCAAAGAAGTCGTCGACGCACAAAAACGGCGCATCCCTACAGGCGAGCTCAACCGTTTTCTAGAAAAGACGATTCAAGCTTACCATCCCCCCATGTTGGAAGGGGGCAAACGCCTGCGCATCTATTACCTTGCGCAAGTGGGCATCCATCCACCCCACTTTGTCATGTTCGTCAATCGCTCCAAACTCATGCTCGACACCTACAAGCAGTATCTCGTCAACCAATTCCGCAAAGCCTACGGCTTTTCTGGCGTCCCTCTCGTCTTCACGCTCCGCGGCAAATACGACGACGAAGAAAAACCGCCCGCGCGTCCAAGCAGCGTTGAAGAAGAATATAGTTTTAATTAAAAGCTGCTCGACAGTTGATATTAAAATCGATATCACGACGAGCGAACGTCATTTTGTCGTCGCAAAAATCGCAAAAGACATGCACAAATCCATCAGTAAAACGATAGATGCGCTTATCGATGCGGGCGTCGATAGATTACACGCTTTTCCTAGTTAGCTGGCGTGACGTAAATTGCGGCAAAATCACGGTAGTTGGCATCGTAGTTGAACAGTAAAAACCTTGTGGGGATTTCAAGGTCTGCACATAGCGTGACACGGTCCCCTTTTTTCCAGCCCCAACGACTAACACAATCAAAAGAGCTGGTAAAAGCCCACTTTGTTCCATCATTCAGAAGAATATACGACCAGAACACGGTATCAAGCTTGAGACACTTGAGTTTGCCCGCCTGCATATGAAAATGGACAGGGACTTTTGTGAATGTGCGTAAATTTTCAAGGTAATATGCTTCCCCACGAAAGGGGCGTGGCTCATAAGAGAGAATGACCTCGTCATCCTCTTTCCACGATGAATCTACTTCTTCTCGATAAGCTTTATTTGTGCGCCACAGGGCTCCGTTATCTAATTGAATCCAATTTCCATCTTGTGAAACAGAAAAAATTGTGTGGCGGTAAGGGTTACGGGTCTCGGGAATTTTTTGTGCAAAAATCCCGTTCATTTTTGTGAGGTTTTCCAGATAAAAATGATTTTCATCGCGCTTTTCACAGCGGATGGTGTCTTGCGGTTGCCAATCATTAGAAGTCCAACTATTCCACCAGCTGATCGTCCAGAATGTTCCATCGTCAAGAAGAAGACGCCGCCCTTCAGAGTCGATACTTTTAAGTCGAAGGGGCTGCTCAGCGTGCAATGAAAAGATCAAAAAAAGCAAAATAAGTAGGAAATTCATGAGAATATTTTGTGACAAAAAGACCTTTATTATCAAGGCGGTGGGTTGTATTTCATCAACTTGCCACCTACGTCAATCTTGTTATAGACCCAATCGGCATCGTTTTCGCGCAGGAGGCGGTCGCAGCCCAAGAAATAACCTTTGATGAAACCGTGTTTTTGCATGGCAAGAAGCATGTACTGGGAGGAGCTTGGACGGAAGTGGCTGCGGGGGCCGTCAACTTTTGAGAGGACATTTTGATGGAAGAGGATCGCTTGGCGTGCCAACTTAACCATGATGGAGGGCTTTTGTTGGACGGCGATTTGTTCTTTGGGAGGAACGAGGTCGGTATCCTTGCCCCATGGCTCATGGTACCCAGGTAGTGCCCACGCTTTTTGTATAAGAAGACAAAAAATGATGACTATTTTACCAGAAAAGAAGAAAGAACTTTTTTTTTGCAGCGAAGCTGCCTCTGTGGTTCTTGTCTCTGTGGTTTTTCTCTTCAAAATAAGGAAACATGATAGATAGGATGGGCATGATACACATGATAAAAAAGAATGTGCGGCAATAAAATCTATCATGCGTCTCATGCCTATCCTGTTCATCATGTCCTTTTTTCTTCTTTTTAAAACGGAAGAATTTTCACCACCACAGAGATAAGAACCACAGAGAAAAGAAAGAATTTTAGAAGCCATATTGCAGTGTGAAGATGGGGAAAAGTTTTTGTTGGTTCATGATGGGGGAAACCTTCCGTTCGTAGAGGCGCTCATTGTAGTATTTGGCTTCTTCGCCCGCCCCGTAGATGCCACCAAAATACCAGCCAGCTTCGAAGCTGGCAAGGATGATGCCGGCGGCAATGTGGCGGTGCTGGAAAGAGTGGACGGTGGCGGCAATGAAAAGGCCGTTGAGAAGAAAGGCGGTTAAGGCCGATTTTTGCTGGCCGAGGTAGAGGTAGCCAGATCCTGGAAGAACTGTGTTGAGCAGTTGCGCTTTCCCCACAGATTTTTTTTCCCGCTCATACGAGGTCAGCAAAGGTTCAATGAAGGGTTCTTTGCTTTTTTCAAGTGTGGCGATATCGCCTTCGCGTAAAGAATTAGAAAGAGAGAGTTTTTCGGCAACTTGGGGACTCTCTTGTTTAAGAAGTTCATGGAGGTGCGCGGCTTTATCGGGCTCCTTTTTTTCGCGGAAGCTTTCTTCTAAGATGACAAGAAGGTCTTGGTAAGCAGGGAAGGAGCGGTCTACGTGGACAAGATCGCTATTTTCAAAGTTATAAATGACATCGTCATATTTTTTGCCGAGAAAATAGCAGAGGAGAATGTTGTACTGAACTTCTTGTCTGCGCGCGAGCTCATCTTGGGGGAGCAGGAAATCTGCGCGTTTAAAGGCGGTGATGGCTTGATAGAGGTCAAGCTCGTGGGCAAAGCCGATCCCGATGGTGTATTCTTTGCCCCAGTCTTCATGTTTTTCTGTTGCAGAAAGGGGTGGAAAAGGCGAAGGGAGGCTTTTGAGATACCGGTCTTGCACGGTGTAATTAACTTTCGGCTCGATTTTGTCGGAGACGTGATGGCAGGAGGAAGCAAGCAGCAGCACTCCGCAAACGAGAAAAAATCTATTCATTTTCGGGCTGTTTTACGAGGTTGACACCTTCATCGAACTGTTCTTTGAGACGGGGAATGAGAACATCATCTTTGTAGAGTGCTTCTTGATGCTCGGTGATTTTTTTGTACTCTTCAAAGCTTGTAATGATATGAGGGCGGATGAAAATAATGAGATTATCTTTGGCGTTGGTGCGGTCATTTTGACTGAAGGCGGCGCCGATCACTGGAAGCCCTCCCAAGCAGGGGATTCCAGATGTGAAATGTGTTTTGGTGTCATGAATCATTCCACTCAAAACCACAAAATGTTCATTAGGGACGTGCACGCGCGTATTCAAACTGGTGTGTGTGGTCAAAATGCCGCCTTGAGGGATCGTTTGTCCGGGCGCAGGAGAGATCTGCGTGCTAAGATCATTGGAAATTTCAAGGGTGATGATATCGGCATTTCCAAGATAGGGTGTGATGCTCAAATTCATGCCGATGTCGCGGTATTCGATGTTTGAAGTGGTCGAGTTAGCCGCACCCTGGATGTTCTGGGTAGAGCCGACGTACGGAACGTTTTGTCCGATAAAAATCGTGGAATTGTTGGTATCTTGGGTGATGATTTTTGGGTTCATCACGATGGTCGAATCAGCATCTGTTTGCAAAGCATTGACAAGAGCGCCCAATGAAATAAAGGAGCGGCCTTTGTGGAAAATGAGATCTCCGATGGAGCCGAGATCAAAACCTTGAACGAAGGGGATGTCTGTATTGGGGTTAGGGAAAGTGGTAGCGTTCACCCTACGCAGCCCTGGCGCAAGAAGGGCAGGAGGTGGGGTGTTGGTGAGAGGGTTTGTTGCAGGAAAGTTTCCGCCTCCCAGTGCAAATTTATCTTTATATTTTGAAAGGCTTCCCCACTGAAGCCCAAAATTCATGGTGTTGGCAAGAGTGGTCTCAAGAATCAGCACTTCGATGAAAACCTGGCGCAAGGGAACATCGAGATTTTCGATCAAATCGCGCAGCTTTGTCAGGACGTCTTGCTCTCCTGTCGCGATGAGGGAGTTTGTGACATTAATCCATTGTAAAGAGCTGATGGCGGCAACGAGATCTTGCGATGCGGCCGTTTGTGAGTTCCCAATTTCTTGAGCCACTTGTTTGATGGCGGTTAAGATATCGGAGCCTTGGTGATACTGCAGTTTGTAGACAAGAAAACTTCTATCGATGAACGACTCAATTTCCGGAGTTCCGCCTGCCGCGCTGGGGATGTCGAATTTCATAAGAAGTTGTTCGACTTTTTTGATTGTCTCGGCATCTCCCGTAATAATGAGAGAGGAGGTCTCTTGCATCCATTTGAGATTGCCGATGGCTTCAAAAAGAGCCTGATCAGAAACCCCTGAATCCACCAGGTTCTTTTCAAAGGTGCATAAAATGGAGATCAGGTCGGGTCCGGTCACATATTTTGGGTTATAAAGAACGTAAGTGAGCGGGACAGTCTTTCCACTTGTTGGAACATCAAATTGTCTAATGAAGGTTTCAACACGCTCAAGACTTTGCGGTGTGCCCGTGAATAAAATGGAGTTGGTTTCTTTCACCCATTTCACGGTTTTCAAGGTTTTTGCAAGTTCTTTGTCCAAGGCACTCGATTTTTCCAATTCTACGGCCACCGAATGCATCGAAGTTATGAACTGTGTTGCTGAGACGTGCTGCAACTTATAGATCAAGAAAGTGAGCTTTCCGATGTGTTGGATGGCAAGGTCGGGAGCCACAACATCTGTAGTTTGCAGGAGATCTTGAGTTTTTTGGAGAGACTCTGGTGTCCCTGTAAAAAGAAGGGTGTTTGTGGCTGAGACATACCGAGAGGTCTTCAGGGTTTGTAAAAGATCGGGATCGATGAGGCCAGACTCTTCTAAATCTGTCCCAAGCGTTTTTAAGGAATCTTGAATGTAGATCGCGCCTTGATGAAGGGGTTTATAAATGAAAAAGGAAGATTTCTCATGAGCCATCAGCGTGCCTGGCATATCAAATTGCGCAATGAGTTCCTTAACTTTTTCGATATTAGAAGCCGAGCCGGAAATGAGAAGAGAGTTGCTTTCTTTGATGAGTTTTGTGTTCTCAATGGTCTTTTTAAACGAGGCCTGAACAGGGTCTTTGTGAGGAAGCTCGTCTGCAATTTTTTCTAAATTCTCCAGAACAACTTCAGCTTGTGCGTGCAGTAATTTGTAGAGAAAAAAACCGGCTTCACTACTCATGAGATCGCCCGGAATATCGATGCCTATTACAAGTTCTTCCACTTTTTTTAGAGTGTCCGCATCGCCTGTGAATAAGAGAGAATTTGTAGCAGGCACCCATTTCATGCGCTCTAAAGATTTCAGAAGAGAAGGGTCCGCAAGCCCCGAGGATTCTAGACGCTTACCAATTTCATACATCCCTTTTTGCAGCTCTTCTCCACTTTGGTTTTTGGGCTGATAAACGAGAAAATTCGGCCCCCCCGAAAGGGCCCGTTTTGACTTGGAGATAGGCGCATCCAGATCCTCTAAGACAGCCATCGCTCTTTCGATGAGGTAGGGTGTGGAAACAATAAAAATTGTATTGGTTTCGAGCTGCGGAACCAGAAGAAGAGGATGTCCTTCTGCAAAAGGCGTGACGATCTGCGTCCCCAGAGCAATGAGCTCCATGGGAGAGATGTTTTTTGCGACATACGTTTCGATTTCAAGAGGTGAATGTGGGGTATCGAGGGTGACCAAAATCTGGGCAATTTTATCGACGTTGGTGAGAATATCTGTCACAATGAGCTGGCGTGTCTCTGTAGACACTTCGATGAGAGCGCTGGCCGAAACCATCGGTTTAATCAACCCAGCAATCGTGGTGGGATTGGCATTTTTAATGCGGAAAATGCGCGTGACAAGAGGCGCTTTTTCTTCATGCTCCAACAGCACATCAGGAGAAATGATCGTGGGAATCTGGTTTACAGCCGCACTTTTTGTGATGAGGAGGTTGTTTTCTTGTTCCAAAAGCGTCAAACCATGGATGCGCAGCACTTGAATGAGCGCTGACATGATGTTTTTTGTCGAGATCGGTTCTTCTGAAACAATCGTCACATTGAATTGAAGATCATCTTCTTCGAAAACAAAATTTGTTCCCGTGATTTTACTCACGAAGCGGATGTATTCCGCGATGGGAACATTATTGAAATTGATCTTGTAAGAATCTACAGAATCGCTTTTTTCAAAAAAGTTCAAATTCAACCCAATCTCATCTTCTGCCGAGAGATTTCCCGGATAAAGTGAGAGAGCCAGCAAGGAAAACTTAAAAAAGAGGGCTTTAAATAATTTCTCTTCTTTCATCCTAATTTTGCTTCAAATTTGATAAAGCTTCTGGGAATCGTAAAATACTGAGCAGTTTATTGTAAATGGGAGAACTGTCAAAGAAGAATCGGACGCGTTAAAATTATGAAATTCGTCTGACCGAAATCACGATTTTTGGTCCTGAAGGAGATACAAAAGAAAAGGAGCTTGCCTTTTTTAAGATTATATCTGCTTGCCTTTCGGCAGAAAGAAGTGTGCAATCCAAGACAAGACGTGACATCTGAGCTTGGAATTCTTCCTGATGCTCAGGTGTGGGCATCAGTGAATGCATGATGAGAGTGTCTCCGATCCCCCAGTTGTCGAGGATTTCGACGAATTCGACATTTGTGTGCGGACTTCCCACGTGCGGATTATTTAATGTCAAAAAACGGGGGTTGTTCGTGCCTTGTGGCAGATGAATTGCGCTGGGCATCCCGCATGCGACGTAGGCAAGCTGTTCTTTCAGGGAATTGACGAGCAAAAACCCTACAGAAAACTGCATTTTCCAAGGATCATCTAGAAGAAGCGTGTGCAGGGATGTGATGAAGGAAGCGAGTTGAAATACATTTTTTTCGTGGATGAGCGTGCGCACAGAGCTGCGCAGAGCTGCCGTGTACATGGGGGCATCGATTCCTTGGGCGTCTGGCTGAGCATAGAGAATCCCCAAGGTGTTTCCAGGAAATTTGAAGAAATCGTAGTACACGCCCATTTGCTTGAGTCCAGGCAGCTTTCCGATGCCCACTTCTATTTCTGGCCATTCGGGAAGGCGAGACGGAAGAAGGGAAAGACTTGTTTTTTGCAAAGTCTCTACAACTTCCTTGATCTGGTCTGTTCCTGGACGGTCTTTTTCCCATTCTTCTGATTTGAGGTAAGAAGAAAGATCAGTGATGAATTCGACGATATCTTTGTAGCGCTCACGTAAAGAAACAGCGAGAGCTTTTCCGATAATCTTTTGTAGTGTCGGAGGAAGAAGAGAAAGATCGATCATCCCGAAGCTGAGTTTTCCCATGAGAAGTTCGTAGGCAATCACCCCTAAAGAGTAGATGTCAGAAGCGTACGTTGCTTTCGAAGAATCTTCGCGCTGCTCTGGGCTCATGTAGGAAGGGGTTCCTAAGAGCGTTGTTTTTGTAGAAACCGCCTTATTTTCTTCGTGTAATTGAGCGATCCCAAAATCGATGACCTTAATTTCCCCTTCTTCGTTAATTAAAATATTTTCTGGCTTAAGATCGCGGTGGATAATTCCGTGCGTATGAAGGTGGAGAAGAGCGTAAGCTGCTTGCAGAATAATATCGATGCAGCGCTTTAAAGAAAAAGACTGCTCTGCAATGAATTGAGAAAGGGAAACGCCGCGAATAAACTCCATCGCGATATATAGTCCCCCTTCCCATTCCCCCTGACCATAGAGTTTAACAATGTTAGGATGGCTTGCGATGCCGATGATCTGCGCTTCTTTTAAAAAATGCTGAGTTGCCTCTGGGTGTATGACAAAATTGGGCGAAAGGACTTTGATGGCAAGGGTCTGATTGGTATTTGGGTCCATACCGATATAAAGAAGACTCATGCCCCCTTTGTTTAATAGGCCCTCTACTTTGTAGGGGCCAATTTTTTGAGGGAGGGGAGGGAGTTTTTCTTTAGAGATCAGGTCGGGAAGGGTATTTTGCTTATAGAAACCCATGTTTATTTACATTCCAAGATGCGCACCCCGAGCAGTTCGCCGACCTTAACAAGCTCGCCACGCGCCACGCGTTTTCCTTCTACAGTCAGGAATACCCCGTGTTCTGGGTGGATATCGAGCTCTAAGAGGTTCCCAGGGCGCATCTCTAAAAGTTTTTCCACGCTTAAGGTGAGCTTGCCGACTTCTACAGTCAGCGTGAGAGGGATTTCCTCTGATGAGAGAATCTCTTCCACAGAAGCTTCTGGTTTTTCTTGAGTTTCGCCTTCGGATTCCATAGTTTCCTCATAGTAGAATGCATAATCGAGAAGTTTAATCTGATGATCTTTTATTCGCCCTCTAAACAGCGGAACTTTTCCCAGAGTTAGCGTCACATTGCCTTTATCTTGTTCAGGATCAAACGAACAGCGGTCTAAAACAAGAAGATCGCCCGTTTTTATACTCTCCCATTGCTGCCATTTTAAACTTGTGCTTCCCACTTCCAAACGCACAGGAAGAATCGCGTTTTTAGCAAGAGGACTGTCTTTAAGAGAAGGTTTATTTTGTGAAAAATGCCCTCGCACATTCTGGATCTGCGAAGCGGGGCAGATGAGACGGCTCCGCAGCACTGAGCGCTGAAGCGTGATTTTGACGTCATAACACAGTGCATTTTCCTCGGGGAGAGGGGCTTCTTTTCCGATGTGCAGGCAAAGAGGAGAGAAGCAACCCAAATCTTCAATGAGCCCCAGCACTTCTAAAAAGACAAATTGGAGATACCCCTCTTGAAAATCGGGGTGTGTGAATCCTTTCTCTTGCGTTTTTGCAAGAGTAAGAGATGAGAGTTTTGCCACATCCTCTTTGGCCATCGCCCAGAAAAAAGGAGGGGTCAATCCTGAAAATTCCAAGACTGTAAGAGAGGGCTTTTGTCCGAGGCCTGTCAGAAACTCTGTGGGTTTTTTCCACTCTGTTTTTTCAATGTCCACCGACACTTTTGAAACATGTAAAACGGCCGCCAGTTTTTCGGAAAATGTTTCAAAAGGAAAAACGGGAGGCGCCCCCCACAGAGGGATCAGATTCGCAAGAGAAATGGCATCCTCAACAGTTTTAATCCACGCGTCCATGAAGTTAGCCTTCCTCTTTTTCTTCTTTCTCTACATCTTCTTTTCTGCGGACCAAGGGTTTTTCCACGGCAATATTAGCTGTAAATTGTTGAACTCTAAAATTATATTTACCGCTTTGAAAAGCGGCCATCAAATCTTCCGTATTTTCCTGGATGAGGGCGACGCCTTGAGGATTGGAAATGATTTCGATATTAAAAACCTTGGGCGCCGTAGGAGACTCAATGATTTTAATCTGCGACCCAAAGAAAACAGAACCCTGATATTCCTGAGCATTTAAAGTGATCGTCGTCTCGGTGTTTCCCGCAGAAGACATCACGGTCATGAGACCCACCATTTTTTCAAAAAGATCAAACACAAGCGGGTGCAGATGTCCTACAGAAGCTGGAACCGTAGATCCAATAGAAGAGGGGAGAATGTCCGGAGAAACAGGACCTGGTTGCAGAGGAGCTGCTTGTAACGACTCAGCCGCTTTTTCTTCTTTTTTTTCTGGCTTTTTCGTAGGTGTGGGGATTTTTTCTTCTATAGAGCGCACCTCTTCTTTTTCAATCTTGGGTTCTTTCTGATAGGCCCGATCTTCTTTACGCTCCACTTTGCCCACTTTCTTTTCGGGAACCGGAGGTTTTTGGGGAGGAGCTTCCTGAGGTTGTGCAGGAGTTTTTTCTGTTTTGCCTGTTTCTGGCGCAGCAGGAGGTGGCGGAAGGGGTTCGCGGGGTTCTTGAACCGGCGGTGTGGATCGAACTTCTTTCACTTCGCCTGTCGTGGGAGGAAACTGGGTGGGCATTTCTGCCTCTTTTGGAGTAGGAGGTGTTGCGGTTTGGGCCTGTTCAATATCGGCTGCAGCTTCTGCTTCCGCTTGTTCCTTACGCTTTTGCTTCTTCTTTTGGTCTTCATCGACATCGTCGACCTTTTCGACCTTTAAAAGATCACGGAATTTTTGCGCGTCGGCAACATTTTTGTCTTTACGAGGCTCTTGAGGACCGCTTGGCCCTGTAACCCGATTCACTTCTGCCATTTAGCCCTCTTCTTTTTCTTCATGATGAACATGGAAGAGCCCATCTCATCACCTTCGATTGCTTCCTTGCGCTCCATTTCGCGTGCCATTTCCTTGTCCCAATCCTTGCGGTGGATCCCCAGTTTTTCTACGTCGCGCTGTTTTTTTAGAAAATCTTGGCGGGCAGCTTCGACCTGCTTTTCTGCCGCTTCAACAAGCTTTTTCTGTTCTTTAACCCGATGTTCTTTGGTTTTAAGCTGCTCATCGACCACTTTTAAATACTGTTTCATCTGGATAATTTTATCGCTTCTTGCTCCCTGATCCAGGGCTTCTCGTAGCTGCTGCAGCTTTGCGACCTTATGTTCCTTAACCTTGTTGCGCTCCTCTTCTACTTTTGCCAGTTTTTCCTCTTCTTTGAGAAGAGCATTTTTCTTTTCACGCAGAACTTTTTCCGATTCTTCCAGTTTCTTTTGCTTGATGATGACAAGCTGCTCAAGAGGATATTCAGCCATATTTTATTTAAAGAGGGCGGCAAGCTGCTGCAGGGTTTCTTCAAATGTCGAGCTTTCTGCCACCTGCTGTTTCAAGAAACGATTGACTTTATCGATGTATTTGATTGCAAAATCGGCCCCTTTGTCTGAGCCTGGCTTATACTCCCCAATGCGGATCAAAAGCTCATTTTTTTTGTAGTTGGCAAGCACTTCGCGCACTTTCCCGATCAACTCCAAATGCGCTGGGTCAACAATATGGGTTAGAATACGGCTAATCGACGACAAAACATCGATTGCAGGGTAGTGGTGCTGACGCGCCAGGTCCGCAGAAAGAATGATGTGACCATCTAAAATCGAGCGCGTCTCATCGGAAACCGGCTCGTTAATATCGTCGCCCGCTACAAGAATCGTGTAAAAAGCCGTGATCGAACCTTTGTCTGAATTGCCCGAGCGTTCAAGTAGCCGCGGAAGTGTAGCAAAAACAGAAGGGGTAAAACCCGCACGCGCAGGAGGCTCTCCCGCAGCAAGACCAATCTCGCGCAGCGCCCTGGCATAACGCGTCACAGAATCCATCATTAAGATGACCGTTTTTCCTTGGTCGCGGAAATACTCTGCAATCGCCGTCCCGACATATGCGGCATTGAGACGCAGTTGCGCCGGTTGATCCGATGTCGAGACTACGACCACCGAACGCTTCATCCCTTCTTCGCCTAGATCATTCACCAAAAATTCCCGCACCTCTCTTCCCCGCTCGCCGATCAGAGAGATCACATTGACATCTGCGCGGGCATTGCGTGCGATCATCCCCAGAAGCGTCGATTTTCCCACCCCCGCCCCCGAGAAAATGCCCATCCTTTGACCCTTGCCACATGTCAAAAGCCCATCGATCGCGCGCACCCCTACAGAAATAGGCTCTGTGATCAGCTCCCTCTTCAAAGGATCTGGTGGAGGATTAATGATCGGAAACG
This sequence comes from uncultured bacterium, assembly GCA_964558435.1. Classification (GTDB taxonomy): domain Bacteria; phylum Chlamydiota; class Chlamydiia; order Chlamydiales; family Rhabdochlamydiaceae. The sequence goes on along the minus strand of CAZLDZ010000023.1, from coordinate 665 downwards.
TCTCTTCGAGTTCCAAAGGACCCATCGTATCGGCATCCAAAGGCCTGCCCAGACCATCGAGCACCCTTCCTAAAACCTGAGGACCAATTTTAATGTGCAGAGGCATGCGCAGAGGGATCACTTCAGAAGAAGGACCAACCCCAGACAGGTCGCCCAGAGGCGAAAGAAAAACCTCCTCGCGCGTAAAACCCACCACCTCGGCAAAAAGAGGCTCCCCTCCATCGCGCTTAATGACACAGACTTCCCCCATTTTCACTTGGGGAACAACAGCGCGAATGAGCATGCCCACCACTTCCGTGATGCGTCCATGCACAGTCGTCAGCTCCACATCGTCTAAATGGGAGATCAATTTATCAAATTGTGGGTTTGGCTCCATCAATGTCTATTATACAGATCAGGCAAAATAATACTATCGCGGTGGGTGTGTTAATGGTTTCTTCTCTTTCGTGCCCGAGTCCGGGTATGTTGCATAACTCTTTATTCTTGACGTGCCCGAGCCCGTGTCCGAGTTCCGACTCTTTATAAAATTGAAGAAAGAAATCGGCAGCTCGGACTCGGGCACAGAATCGGACACGCCAAGAAAAAGAGTTGTGCAACAACCAACTACGTTACCCGAAAATTAGGCAAGACTCGATAAAATAGGATTAAAAAATGCCCATTTCATA
>CAZLDZ010000022.1:0-13505 GCA_964558435.1 uncultured bacterium | reverse complement strand
CATCATCGCAACTTACCACTTTCTTGACTAATCCTTTTTTCCTCTTCTGCATCTCATCGATCTTTTCCTCGATTGTGCCGAGAGTAATTAGCTTATAGGCTGAGACAGAATTTTTTTGACCCATACGGTGTACGCGGTCGGTTGCTTGGTTCTCAACAGCGGGGTTCCACCACATGTCGTAGTGGATGACCGTGTCAGCGCCAACCAAGTTGAGCCCTGTGCCTCCTGCTTTTAACGAGACTAAAAATACAGGAATCGTGGCGTCTTCATTGAAGGTTTTTACGACTTCTAAGCGGTTCTTGCTGGAACCATCCAGATACACGAAGCGGATCCCTTTCTGTTCGAAATCAGCGCGCATAATCTGGAGCATGCGTGTGTACTGGCTGAAGATGACCGTTTTGTGTTTTCCTTCGATCAACGTCTGCAAAAGATCTAGAAGCATCTCATATTTCGCAGAATCTCCCGACTCTGGTTTTTCTTTAGCAAAAATCGCGGGATGGCAACAGATCTGCTTCAAACGAGTAAGGGTTGCGAGGACATGGATCTGGACGCGATCAAAGCCTTCTTTTTGCACCAATTTCGTAAGCTCATCTCGAGCCGATGCCGCATAAGAACGGTAGAGTTCCTGCTGCACTTCGCTGAGCTGACAGTGATAAATGAGCTCGGAAACAGGCGGAAGATCATCCAGAACATCGCTCTTCATGCGGCGTAAAATGAAGGGAGCGATTTTTTTCTTCAGATATTCAAGATTCTTGGTCTGCTCCTGTCCAGAGACACGGATGTACTTTTCGACAAAGCGCTCATATCCTCCCAAAAAGCCCGGCATGAGGAAGTCAAAAAGACTCCAGAGCTCATCTAAAGAATTTTCTATCGGTGTTCCCGAGAGAATCAAGCGGTGTTCTGCTTGGATCATCTTTACAGACTTGGCGTTTCGTGTGCCGCGGTTCTTGATGTGCTGGGCCTCATCCAAAATGGCATAGGAAAAATTTGTCGCTTTGTAGCTTTCAATGTCTTTTTGTAAAAGCGTGTACGACGTAATGATGACCGAATAATTTTGGATCCCCTCGATCATCTTTTTTCTCTGGGAGGGAACGCCGTCGATGACGGTGACCTTTAAATCGGGGTTGAATTTATGGAACTCCTCTTTCCAGTTGTAGAGAAGTGAAGTGGGGCACACGATAAGAGAGAGGGAGCCCTTCTTATTTTTTTTGTCGAGTTGAGAAATCCCCACAATGGCTTGCAGGGTTTTTCCAAGGCCCATGTCATCGGCTAAAATTCCGTTCAGGTACATGAGACGCAGTCTTTCTAGCCAATGGACCCCTTCCGTTTGATAGGTTCTTAGGGTCGCTTTCACAGCTGTTGGTACATCGCTAAACGTAAACGTTTTTTCCCCGAGCATCTGCTGACGGATCTCAAGAAGTTTCGGCGCAACGGAAATTTTTACAGGAAGGCCTGCAAAAGATGTGGCGTCAATGTTTGCAAGGCTCCAGAGGGGTCTTTCTAATTTGTGCTCTTCAAGAACATGGATTCCTAGCTCATCGAACACTTGGACAAGAGCACTAATTTTTTCTAGATCGAGGACGAGAATTTTCGGCATCTTCTGGCCTTCTGTCCCCTTTTTGGCTTTAGCTTTGGGACCTTCGATTTCTATGAAGGCTTTACGAGAGGCCATGCATTCCCAGAGCTGATCGAGTTTGATCCCTTTTAAAGCTCCATCCACTTTTAAATCGATTTCGTAGATGTCGATGCGCTCTGATGGCTTAAGTGCCAAAGTAAACTGCGTCTGATCGTAGATGAACTGATCGAGAAGATTTTGAGGGCAATTGAATTTGACGCGTTCTTGATTTCTCGGGATCACATCGGTCATGAATTCGACGATTTTCTTATCGGATTTTGTGATGTACGCAGAAAGTTCTGGATTGAAGACAAAATCGCTAAACAAATCTTCTAAAATTTTTCTCTCTTCGACGAGATTACGGGCAAGAACCCCCTCACCGCTGACAAATGACGAGACATGTTCGTAGGTGAGCTGCTCAGAAGCAGCAGGGATTTTGTGTTCATCGTAGTGGAAGTTCAAAACAGCTTCCAGCTCGCCATTTAAGAAAGAAAGATCGCAACTTGCCATCACTTTCCCCACAAAAGGCAGGGTGACAAAGTCCTCGATGAGGTGGTCATTGGCAACTTCTGCAAAACGGGAAAGCTCGGGAAGTGCGTTCTCGACAAAGGTTCCAAAAAGTGGCTCTGGGATTGTCATCTCTTGGATCGGATGGATATTTCTTAAGTGCTGTCGTGAGATATCTGATGGGAAACGGAAATAGGCGTTTTTGTAAAGCATGCCGGGCTTGGCACACTCAAAAAATTTCACATTCGATAGCTGAACGACCTCCGCTCCGACGATGAGCGTGGGATTTAAAAGAATTTTCGATGTGGGCGGAGGAATGTATTCAAGCGCAAAGCGGAATTGAGCCGGATGGGGAGAAAAATGCAGCGGAGATTCTAAAGTGTTTTCATAGAGCCCCGGAAGGATGGGAAGTTCATCTTCAGAAGTATAATCGCTTTGCTTGACCCGCTCCATCGACTGCTCAAACACGCGCGCAAGGATCATGCCAAAAACTTCGATATCAATGGAGGCTGTGCGCTGAGCGCGTTCCGTCCCGGATGTTTCTTGAAAACGGGCAAAATCCATCACTGTGCGCACGATCTCGCGCTCAGATTCTTTGAAAGAGACCAAAGAAAATCGGTAGCGCTTACTCCCAATGAAGAGCTGCTCACCGTAGCGCAATTTCTCTAAAAAGTTTTTTATGTGGGGAATGTGCAAGGGTTTTGAGCGCGATGGGATGCGCAAAGCTACTTGGATTTCAACAGACTGCCTCCCCTCTTTATCTTGATTTTGCAAGGGGGTGAATACCAGAGAAAATTCCGCTTGATCGATCTCATATTTTTCCGGAGATCGAAAGAAAGGAGAAACCGCCAAAATTTCAGATGATGCGACGTATTCTTGCAAAAGCTGCCTCTGGAACTGTCCTTCTTGCCGAATGACTTCTTTGGATTCGGCTTCTTTAATTTTTTGAAGAAGATCTGCCTTTTCATCTTCATCAAAATCTTCTTCATCCGACAAATCCGCTTCTTTGGAATAATCCACAAGAATGCGGTCTAAATGCTCTTCTAAGTAAAAAAGAAGAGCAGCGAGATGTTGGCAGTCGTAATTATGAGGACAATCGCAGTCAGAGTCAATGAGTTCGCACTCTTCGCGATCAATTTCGATCTCACTTTCATAGCTGTTTTCATATTGACCAGAAACGCGCCCCACAATGCGCATCGAACGGCCATCCAGTTTTTGCAGTTTGGCCGAGAGCACTTTCTTTTTATCAAAGAGCTCTTTGCCCTCTTTGACAATTGTGGAAGAAAAATCCTGCTTAAGCTTTCGAAAATTGAGCATTGTTTTGTCCGAGCCGTCCGGGTTTTTTTATGCTTTTACCTTTTTTAGAAAACGCATGCAACAAAAAAGAAGTGCATGTGAGGAAAGGCGCGAAAAAATAGACCTCTTGCGTAATTTGCTTTACTGGAAAAAATTGATGATTTTTTTGCTAGAGTTATAGAACCAGCTTTGCTGGTTCGACCTGCCGAGGAGTCGACTTGAGTAAAGTCGGCGACGAGGCAGGGATAAGTCTAGCAAAAAAAGGGCAATTTTTTACCTAAATGAAATTACGCAAGAGGTCTAATTACCGCTTTATGATGATAGCAACACTGTCATAAAAATGAATGGATTCAATGTCTCTTTTGTAGATATCAAGGGAATTTAACCATTCAGGATTCTGATCCCTGTGGGTTGCCCGTGTCGTATGCGCTCCTACATAGTTGACTTGATCGATGAGTGATTTCAAAAATTCAACGGTCGTTCCCGGCTCTCCTTGTCCTCCACCGAAGTGAGGCCAATAAGAGGTATGAAGATCTTCGATGATATACATTCCCTTGCTTTTGACATGCGGAAAAAGACAGATAAAACTCATGGTCTGTTGGGTCATTGTATGACCCCCATCATCCAGGATGATATCAAAATTGCCTCCAACTTTGTGAATGAAATGGGCAAGGTCATGAGGATTTTCTTGATTTGCAAGATGATAATGGGCGCGCTGAGAGTAATATTGAATATTATCAAATGTAACATCGATGAAATGCAGTTCTGCGTTTTTAAAATATTCTTCCCAAAGCGCAACGCTTTTTCCTTGATAAATCCCGATTTCTAAAAATTTAATTGACTTTTCTTTTAACGGGGCAAAATATTGGGCATAGATTTCCGTATAGTTGTGCCAATTTGAAGATTTATCTGCGCCCGTTTTTAAGGCAAGATCATTGAGATATTTGTACTCATCTGCCGAGCAATGAAGACATACAAATAAAACAAATACAAATAACTTTTTCATCTTTCTAGCGTATTTCATCTCGCGCATAATCGTCAATGGACTTAAAATTGGTGACATGGACACATTGGGAGTTGCGTTAGAAGGGGAAAAATTCCTTACTGCTCGATTAAAGAAAAATAAAAAAGCGGTCGAAATAAAACTTTTTTCCAGCGGCCGCAGTTTTGAAGTCCCTAAAAGTTGTAAAATCATTTCGGGGCTGGAGGGAAACAGCCTCATTTTACGCAAACTCACTCTCCAACTCAAGAACAAGCACACCATCCGCAAAGTCCTTCCTTTTCAAGCTGAAGCGGCATTCCCTTATCCCCCTGAAGAAATGCTCCTTGTTCCTTATGCAAAAAAACAGGTGAAAGGACAATTTGATGTGACTCTTTTTGCAACGACAAAGACCTTGCTAAAAGAGCATTTAGAAATCATGCATGCGCAGAAAATTGATCCAGATCAGGTCTCCTGCTCTCCTGCTGCGCTTCTCCGTTTTACTAGGCATTTTTTCCCGGAAGAAAAAGATCTTCTTTTTTTGCACATCAGTCACGACAAAAGTTTTGGCGGGCGTATTTTAAATGGCGAACTCGAGCAGACCTACGCATTTTCCTTTGGAGGGCTCCACTTTTCAACGGGAATTGAAAAATCCCTTTCCGTAAAAAAAGAGATTGATAGAACCTTTTCATTTTTGCAAAAAAAACATCCGGCAAAGAAACTGTTGATTACGGGTGAAAACCCACCCATTTGGCTTAAAGAGTTTCTAGAAACTACCCTCGCATTTGAGCTTCTTTCTGCTCCACACTCAGAATTTGCGCTTCCGATCGGACTTGGCCTAGAAGGTTTTGCAAGTGATGGACGCGTTGTTGAATTTCGTCAGGGTTCGTTCCTTTCTCCTCGCAGAGAAAGAAGAGAAAAAAAGCTTTTTGTAGTCTACTTACTTGCATGGGCATGCCTAACCGTGGCTACGCTATGCTCAGCCCACTTTTTTGTGCGCAAGCAACAAAGAATGCTCTCGGAGCGCCTATTTACCCTCCCACAAATTAAAACCATGCCCCCTACAACCCTAGATGATTCTTTAGAGCAGGCCGAAGTCTCGCTCCAAAAAGAGAAAAAGTCTTTTCCCTTCCATCCAACTTGCCCAAGTGTTCGCGACTTTCTTGCCTGGATCAGCACACACCCTCAGCTTGCACAAGAAATTGATATCAAAGAGGTCCGTTACGAACTTGCCAAATGCCCTAAAATCGGATCACCTACAGAGCCCTATCTCGCTAAGGTGCAACTCAAATTTACAAGCTCATCCCCTCAAGGGGCTCGTCTTTTCCGTGAAATCCTACAAAAAGGGGATAAACTCGTAGACTCTAAACGGGAAATCACCTGGGATGTTCAACAAAACACCTTTACAACTTCCTTTTTTCTAAAAAAAATATGAAGCTATCAGCCTACATTTCAAAAGATTTTCTCCCACGCCTTCTTTTCTTTACGGCTCCCCTCCCTTTTCTTGTATTTATCGCGCTTTTTTTTCTTAAAATGCAGCACCTTAACGAATGCAGAAATCGCCTTGAAACTCTAGAAGAGCTCTCTACAAAAATGAGTTGTGAGCAAAAAGAAGAAGAAGCCTTTCTTTCCAAATTGAGAAAAAGCGAGAAGAATTTTTTAGAAACCCATTTAGAAACTCTCACTTTTCTTGGCGCAAAAGCAGAAGAAAATCGCTTGCAGTTTTCTGAAGGTCCCATGCAAGCTAATGCGGTTTTTGAAGAGGTCGATGTCCAACAAAAAAATCCGATTTTCCTCGACGAGAAAGAATTAAAAAAAGTTCTTCTATTAATTGAACAAGAATCTTCAGGACAGCTTTTGATCAAGAATTTCCATCTCGCAAAAAAACTGTTTTCCTCCGACGAAGAATCTTATGAAATCACACTGCAACTGGTAAAACGCACATGTACAAAATAACCATTTTTTTACTCTTATTGATTCTTGCAAGCTGTGGTCAGCGCGCTACAGGAGACAAAGAGCCCACAATGCTCAGTATCCAGCTTGTGGATCGCCACGGCTTTTCAGAAACAATCAGTGCAAGAGAAAGGCTTTCTCAATATCAGAATGTCGATTTTCTCACGCCACAGCCCTACCAGAAGATCTTGCGTATTTATGGGCGCGATAGCCTAGGGAAAACTCGCTCCAAAATCACGAGCTACCACTCTAACGGACAAATTTCCCATTTTCTTGAGATCGTTGATGGAAGAGCGCATGGGGTTTATCGGGAATGGCATGAAAACGGACACCTCAAACTCGAAACTCAAGTCATCGAAGGGGTTGCCGACATAAGCCCCATTGCGCAAAGTAGCTGGCTTTTCACAGGGACCAGCCACGTTTGGGACGACCAAGGCCACCTAATTGCTGAAATCCCCTACGAAAAAGGGAAGCTCGAAGGCCCCTCCAAATACTATCACGTCTCTGGCACACTAGAAAAAGTTGTCCCCTACATCCAAGACGTTACCCATGGTGTCTGTTTCCATTACAATGAAAGCACAGAGGTGCTTGAGCAAATCCCCTTTGAAAAAGGCTTAAAACAGGGAACAGCGCTCGGTTTTTGGGAAAAGGACAGCGTCAAATACCAAGAAACGTATGAAAAAGATCTCTTAATTCACGGTTCATACTTCTTAAACAACGGCGAAAAAATAGCTGGTGTGCAAGCTGGAGAAGGAAAACAAGCCCTTTTTGATGAAGACCACTTATACTCCCTTGTAGAAATCCGACAAGGCGAACCTGTGGGGTTAATCCAGATTTTTAATGAAACAGGGGATCTTGTCCGTGAATACAGTGTTAAAGAGCAGAAAAAACATGGAGAGGAGATCGAATACTACCCTTTGAGTAAAACAGCAGGAAAGCTCGTGGCCAAATTGCTTGTCACGTGGCGCGAAGATGCTTTAAACGGGGCTGTAAAAACCTGGTATGACAATGGAACCATGGAAAGCCAACGAGAACTTGTTTCCAACAAAAAACAGGGCATGAGCTTTGCTTGGTATAAAGATGGCTCTTTGATGCTCTCTGAAGAATATGAAAATGATAAAATCATCAAAGGCTCTTACTTTAAAAAGGGAGAAAAAATCCCCGTTTCAAAAATAGAAGGCGGCAAAGGACTTGCCACTCTTTTTGACGGCGACGGCCACTTTGTTAAAAAGGTCACCTACGAAGGAAAACCGCTTATCGGGGATTAGACCTCTTGCCTATACCGAAACAACCTGAAGAATCGGTTTTTTTGAACAAAGAAAGTTACGCAAGAGATCTATTTAAAAAAACACTCATTGAGACCCCCCTTTAAAGACATCGCAGAAACATTTTATGCACACATCACACATCTCTGTCAGAGGCATGGGGGCTTGTGGAGGAATGACACCGTCTGGAATAGTCGTGGGGGGATAATCGGTAGGATAGCAAGTTGTATGGATGGGATATATTACAGCATAACGAAACTCATGAGAATTTGAGCCGCGATGTCGCGGCGTATTTCTTCCTTCGTGTAGAGCCTCCAGTTCTGCATTTTTTTCTTTTAGCTGTCGTATTAAGTCACGATTAACTTGTCTTAATCTTACTACCTCTGAGTCTGGAGGAAACTCAGGTGACGTTTCAGGAGATGCGTCAGATCTCAAGGGGAGCAGGGGAAGTATGATTAATGGTGGGGAAGCCACTTTTTTCCTCAGAACAAAATATAAAATTGCCAAGAGTTTAACTCGGAAGCGAATTCTTTTCAATGGCCATTTTGTTATAGTGATTTAAAATAAGATTGAGAAAATATGCAAGAAGGCTTGAGCAGATTTTTTGCTCTGGAGCGAGCGGCCATTGTTCGAGAACAAGACGCGAGCGAAGACAAAAAAGATGCTTTAGAGCCGACGCAGCAGATTTTCTCAATGTTGTTTTAAATCACTATAAAAGGGTCACCTACGAAGGACGCCCATTACTCGAAGACTGATGCCCATCTCTATTTCTGCAATTGCGCCAACATGCTTTTATTAGCTCCAGGCAATCCCAATCTGGGGGTGGGTCTCCCGGTACTTCAGCAAGATAGCTGGCCGAAACAGAACTATAAATATACGGTTCTGGGCTAAAAGCCGCGGACCTAGGCCTAGGGGTAGGAGGTCTGGGTTCTGGTGTTCGATGAACAAGTCCCCGTAACTCCCCATTTTCTCTTTTTAACCCTTCATTTTCTTCTGTCAATCGTCGCATTGCAGCTCTCAGTTTAACAAGCTCGTCATCTTGAGGAGAATCTGGGGATGGGGTTCCAGGCGCATCTGGGTTTAGAGCTATATAAGGTGTTATTCTTAATCCTGCAAGAGGTGCTGCAAAAGCCATCTATCCCTCAAATAAAAACAAATTTGCCAAGACTTTAACCCGTTGGCGAATTTTTTTTCAATAGACCTCTTGCGTAACTTGCTTTATTGGAAAAAATTGATGATTTTTTTGCTAGAGTTATATAGTGATTTAAAACAACATTGAGAAAATCTGCGCAGCCTTCTTGCATATTCTCTCAATCTTGTTTTAAATCACTATAGAATCAGCAAAGCTGATTCAACCTGCCGAGAAGTCGACTTGAGTAAAGTCGGCGACGGGGCAGGGATAACTTTGGCAAAAAAAGGGCAATTTTTTACATAAATGAAGTTACGCAAGGAGTCTAATACTTGGGAGGTCCGACGGCACTTTCTTCATGCTCTTCTTCGCGGTGTAAGAAATCGTCTTGAGGTTGATTGGGGAAGGGGCCTGGTTTTTTTGGTTTGGGTTTACATTGGCGCGTTCCTGTGCACCCCTGAGCTGTTACGGTTGCTCCTGTGGGCATCATGTCACAGACGGCGTAGTCGGCCCCTTCTTGACAATACCAAAGAACCGTGTAAGGGGTCTGTGCTCGCGTTGATTGTTCTTGATAGACGTTTCCTTTGCCAAAATAGCCTAGCTGTCCGTTGGAATCATTCCACGTGAGTGCATGCTCGGGCTGCAAAATGACTTCCCCAAGAAAGGTTCCATCATTTCCTCGAATGACGGCGCGGAGTTGATAGGGGCTATCATTAATTAACCGCAATGATCCCGCAAAACAACTGCAAATTCCCAATAGAAGAAGGATAAAATATTTAGTCATCAAACCTTGCCCATTTAAAATCAATTTGCCCAAGAGAAGTCAACACTTCACCGTGAAGTTTGGGATTTTTTAAGTAGAGAAGCGTGTAATGAAAAATAGGGATGACGGGCATCGCATCGATTAAAATCTGTTCGCTTCTTCTAAAAAGCTCTTGTCTTGTCGAAACGTCAGAAGTAAGAGTGGCATCTAAAAGACCTTTGTACGTTGCATCTTCCCAGTTCGTATTATTCGTGCTTGAAGTGCGTGTTTTAAAAACTTCTAAAAAATTCACAGGGTCATTGAAATCGGCAAGCCAAGAGCCGAGGGCAATTTGATAATCCTGTTTAGAAATCCGATCGAAATAGATTTTGCGCTCTACAGCTTCAAGCTTGATTTGGACACCGAATGCTTTTCTCCATTGTTCTTGCAAAGCCTGAGCAAGTAGGTGATTGCGCTCACTCATTGCGTAGGTGAGTGTGATTTCAGGGGCTTCTTTCAGAGTAGCATGAAAAAGAGCCCCGGCAATTTCCCTATCTCCATCGCGAAAATAAGGCTCTTTTTGCACCTTCATTGAAAGGGGAATAAGTCCTGTCGCGGGGACTTGGCCCCCTTGAGTGACATGTTCGACAATGGCTTTTCTTTGAATGGCAAGAGCAAAGGCAAGCCTTGTGTTCGCTTCATGAAACGGCTTTTTTTCTACATTAACCCGTAAAAAGTGCGTTCCCAAAATCGGCTGCACCTGAACCAATTTTTTTTCTTTTAATTCTTTTAAAGCGTCGACAGGAAGAGTTGAAAGAGGAGAGCCTGCCCAATCGAGATCCCCTTTTTCAAACATCTTTAAATCGGTTTCCTCATTCACCATCACCATTTTAATGCAGTCCAGAGAAACTGACGCTGCATCCCAATAGGTTGGATTTTTTTTCACAGCAAGAAAATCTTGATGGCGCCACTCATCCAGCACGAATGGTCCATTGGAAACATCGAACTTCTGGTGCACCGGGAAAAAACAGGGAAGGCTCAATAATTCTAAAAAGTAAGGAGTGGGCTTTTCCAAGGTCACTTCGATCGTCGCATCATCCAGAGCACGCACTCCCAAAGAATCCCCAGGAAGTTTTCCCTGTTTTACAAGAGCGGCATTTTGAATGACATACAGTTGATTTGCATAATCCGAAGGGAATTGGGGATCTAGAGTTTTTTTCCAGGCTAAAAGAAAATCTTTACTTGTCACCGGATCGCCATTCGACCAGTAGGCTGGACGCAACGTGAATGTATATGTTTTTAAATCGGCAGAAATCGACACCTCTTTTGCGGCGGCAAGCTCCACCTTTTCGCCGCGTCCTACACGCGTGAGTCCCTCAAAGAGCATTCTCAGCACAGTTTGGTCTTTGACATCGCGCGCTTTGCGGGGATCGAGGGTTTGGGGTTCACTATTAAGATTGATGCGTAAAGTTTGTTTACGTGTGTCTTTGCTGATGGATTGACAAGAAGAAAAAAGAAGAGAGACAATGCCAAAAAAGAGAAACCATGCACTCATCAAACGCGCCCCCTACTTCGGAGTCTATCCCTTCACCTCTTTTTTTTGCTATAGCAGAGTCTCCAACGCCCATTTTAAACACTCCACACTTTCGTTCTGTGTTCGGAGGAAAAGATGGAGCAACCTTGGCTCTTGATGAAAAAGGGCTCCTTCGAGCCGTTGAAACGGTTGCATTTTCCCACACAAAATTTGAGATTCTTGAGGTTTTAGATAGAGGAATCGCACGCGTGAAAACCCAAGAATATTTGGGAGAATCCTTGTATGTTGACCTCCGTTTTCTTCAACGCATTGACCACACTACGCAAGAACGCCCATGTGCTCTTCCACCATCGAAAATCATTCTTGAAAAAATGGATACACTTCTCGGATTTCCCTACGTTTGGGGAGGGAGCTTCCCGGGAATTCCGCGCATGCTCGAATTTTATCCCCCTGCAAAACCCCTACCAGAGAACCTCAAAAAAATCTGGACCTTTCATGGTGTTGATTGCTCGGGTCTTTTGTATTGGGCAACAGATGGTTTTACACCGAGAAATACTTCACAGCTTGTCACTTTTGGAAAAAGCTTAAAAATTGAAAACGTTTCACATCAAGAGATCCAAAAAATGGTAAGACCCCTGGACCTTCTCGTGTGGAAAGGCCATGTGATTATCATCATCAATTCCGAAGAAACGATTGAAAGTCGCGCGGGTTTTGGTGTTGTAAAACGGAATTTACTGGAACGTCTTTCAGAAATTGCGCAACAAAGAAAACCTGTAAATACCTGGGATTCATCAGAATCTTTTGTTATCAACCGCTGGCAGTTTTCTTAGCATGCACTGCAGCACCTAAAAGCGCTGTATTTTCGTTCAGCACAACGTACACAGGAAGCAGTGTTAAAAAAGAAGAAATCCGTCCCTTTTCTGTAAAAGCTTTCATAAAACCGCCCGCCTTTAAATATTCTAAAATCTTAGGAGCAATTCCCCCTCCGAGGAAGACCCCGCCAAGTGCGAGAATTTCCAAGGCAAAATTTCCCGCTTCACGACCATATAACTCCACAAACCATTCTAGAGTGCGCATGCAGATAGGACATTTTTTGTTCAGCGCCATGTCCGTTATAACTTTAGGAGGAGATTCTACTTCTAAGCGCTTTTTAGCCTCCGGTGTTTCTTTTTCTTTTTTTACTTCTACTAAGAATTGATAAAGATTATAGAGCCCTGGGCCCGATAACACTCTCTCGTAAGAGACGTGATCAAAACGCTCCTGTAAATAGTACCAGAGTTCCACGTCTATTGAATTGTGGGGAGCAAAATCTGCGTGCCCCCCTTCTGAAGCAAAAGGGATATGCTTTTTTCCATCCCAAAATAGCCCCGCTTCTCCAAGGCCCGTTCCAGCTGAAATCAAAACCGCATGACCCTGTTCTTTTTGTCCTTGATTCAGGGTGAAAAGTTCATGCGGTTTTAGGCACGTGATTCCATAAGCGTTGGCTTCAAGATCATTCAATAGCCTCACCTTTCCAATCTCAAATTCATCCTCTAATTTTTGTGCATCGACATCCCACGGAAGATTTGTCGTATGAGTACGACCTTGTTTTACAGGTCCAGAAATCCCAAAACTTGCCGCATGAATTTTTTCTGTATTGCTTTGTAAAAAAAGGCGAATGATTTCATTCAAACCTGAAAATTGTGCACTGGGATACTTTTCCAGGCGTAGACATTCAATTTTTTCATTAAAGATTCCAAGACGCGTATTTGTACCACCAATATCACCAGCTAGGAACATTCTTTTTCTTTAACAAACCTCAGGGATTTCTTTCTACTTGACACCGGGGATACTTCCTTGCGAATCTGTAACTTCAACTTAAAAAGGAGTTTGTATGTCTCAAGATCAGGCAAAAAAGAAAGCTTTAGAGCTCGCTCTTTCCCATATTGAAAAACACTTTGGTGAAGGGTCGATCATGACCTTGGGTAAACACTCTCAGGCGCGCCAAATTAGCACCATCAAAACAGGAGCCATTTCTCTCGACATCGCTCTAGGGATCGGGGGCGTTCCACGCGGGCGTATCGTTGAAATTTACGGTCCTGAATCTTCTGGAAAATCTACCCTTGCCACGCATATCGTTGCCAACGCGCAGAAAAATGGGGGGAACGCAGCTTACATCGACGCAGAACACGCTCTTGACCCATCCTATGCAGCAAAAATTGGGGTGAATCTCGATGAACTCATGATTTCTCAGCCCGATTCAGGCGAAGATGCGCTCAACATTGCAGAAATGCTCGCAAGATCCAACGCCATCGACGTGATCGTTGTCGATTCCGTTGCCGCTTTAGTTCCTAAAAACGAATTAGAAGGCGAAATTGGAGATTCTTTCATGGGTTTGCAAGCGAGAATGATGTCGCAAGCTCTACGCAAGCTTACAGCCACCCTTTCTAAAAGCAACACATGCGCGATTTTCATCAACCAGATCCGCGAAAAAATTGGCGTCATG
>CAZLDZ010000021.1:0-14051 GCA_964558435.1 uncultured bacterium | reverse complement strand
GGGGGCCAGCGGGGGGTCGGGACGTGTAACGCCAGACCCCCGACTTGTGTGAAGGAGGCGCTACAAAAAATTCTCTTCTTTTTTATTTTTCTGAATTTTCCGTCAGGAAAATTCTCTATATTTTTTCTCTCCGAGGAGGTGGAGCTTGCCGGTGCCGCCGGTGTGGTGGTAGATGGTGGCGGCGGGGTTGGGGCCGAGGAAGCGGAGCCAGTTGAAGGTGGGGGGAAGTTCGACGAGGTGGGGCTTTGTGTGGTAGATGGCGCGGCAAAGGGCATTTTGATCTCCGGCATAGTGGGAGTTATTGAGGGTGGCTTCTTTGTGCCATTTTTCTAGGATGGGGGCGCCTTTGCGAAAACCAATCACCCCGGCATTGTAGTTGACTTCGCCGGGCAAGAGAAAATGTTGTTTCTCTTCGGGTTCGCGAATCAGGGCAATTTCTGCTCCTAATCGGAGGGTAAGGAAGATGGGATCCAGTGATCCTCTGACCTCACAGTCGAGATCGAGCCAAATGCCTGTTAGGAAGGGAGAGTGCAGAAGAGCGACTGGCTTGTGGAACCAGCCTTGCCTGCAAAACCAGATCCCTTCGCCGTAAAGATCTTCCCAGATTTTTTTTCTTGAAGAGGGGATCTCGTGTTGCTCTGCGGTCTTGATTGGAGAAAGGGTGTAGTGGTGTCCACGCTCCTGGCAAAAACGCTGGGCATTAGGCGACATGCCAAAATCAAAAAATGCGACTGGGTATGCATTGGTTTGTGCATAGTGCTCCCACCACCACGGGAGCAGCCACTCTTGCTTCTGATCACACCCAACGAGAATTCCTTCAGACAAGGCAGCAAGACTCTTCAGGCTTGCGCAAATCAAAAAGGCATTCAGGCGCGGCGTACTCGTAGCCTAAATCTTGAGCGACAAACCGATTTGTTACCTGGCCATGCCACACATTTAATCCGGGAACAAGGCCTGGATCCTCTTGCATTGCACGTACGTAGCCAAGATTTGCGATTTTTAGCGCATAGGGAAGCGTTGCGTTTGTGAGTGCCTGTGTTGCTGTGCGCGCACAAGCTCCGGGCATGTTAGGAACGCAATAATGGACAACATTGTCGACCACATAGGTCGGCTCGGAATGGCTTGTCACTTTGGAGGTTTCAAAACAACCTCCCTGATCGATTGCTACATCGACGACGACAGTGCCGGGCATCATGTTTTTTAACATGGGGCGGGTGACGAGTCTTGGAGCGAGTTTTCCGGGGATAAGGACGGCCCCAATGACGAGATCGGCCTGGGATATGGCTTCTTCGATTCCCGCAGGAGTTGAATAAAGAGTTTTGAGTGAAGGCCCATAAAGAGCATCGAGTTCCCGCAGACGGTTGAGATTGACATCGACAATTGTGACATCTGCGCCGAGGCCAAGCGCCATGCGGGCAGCCTGAGTCCCTACGATGCCGCCGCCTAAAACAACAACTTTGGCAGGCGATACCCCTGCGACGCCCCCTAAAAGAACGCCCCTTCCACCGTGCGCCATCTGCAGACATGTTGCGCCGACTTGGATCGCAATTTTTCCTGCAATTTCACTCATGGGGACGAGCAAGGGTAAACGATCGCATTTATCTGTGACAGTTTCATAGGCTATACCCACCACTTTTTTCTCTAACAGGGCATTGGCCTGAACAGGATCCGGGGCTAAGTGTAAAAAACAAAAAAGAATTTGCCCTTCTTGGAGAAGAGGGTATTCGCTTTTGAGCGGTTCTTTGACTTTGATGACCATTTCGGCGTCATAAACTTCTTTTGGGCTAGGGACAATTTTTGCACCGGCGTCCCGATACATTGTATCGGAGAAGCCAATGGCCTCGCCTGCTTTAGATTGAACGCGCACTTCATGCCCTGCTCTCACAAGCAGACTCACCATTTCGGGTGTAGCACCTACGCGGTATTCGTGGTTTTTAATTTCTTTAGGTACGCCAATAATCATCGATAGCCTCCAAAAAATTTTGATGAAGTTTACCTAATTGTGATCATAATCTCCAGCATTTTTTAATGCTCTATTGAAGATTTTGGTGGGGGTATGCTATTGTAGTAATTCCTATGGCGTCCCCAGTTCTTTCCGTCCGTGAATTAAAAAAAATCTACTCCACAAAAACGGCACCCTTTGTGGCGGTCGATGGCATTTCTTTTGATCTCAAGCAAGGAGAGATTCTCGGCTTTTTAGGACCCAACGGATCGGGCAAAACGACAACGATCCAGATGCTCTTGGGAACTCTCTCAAGCTCTGGCGGCTCGATTTCCTATTTTGGAAAAGATTTTTTTGTGCATCAAAAAGAGATTTTGCGCCATGTCTCTTTTGCCAGCACCTACACAAGTCTGCCCTGGAGTCTAACCGTGGCAGAAAATCTCGAATTCTTTGGTTGTTTTTATGGATACACTCGCAAAGAAAGCAGAACTCTTTTTGATCCTCTTTTAGAGCGTTTCGGCATTCTCGATAAAAAATATAAACGCACATCATCCCTTTCTGCGGGGCAATCGACACGACTCATGCTCGTGAAGGCGTTTTTTACCCAGCCCAAAATTGTGCTTTTAGATGAACCAACTGCCTCTCTTGATCCCGACATTGCCAGTGATATTTGCAGCTTTTTATTGGAAGAAAGAAGCAAAAGGGGCCTCTCGATTCTTTTTTGTTCTCATCGTATGGATGAAGTGATGGCCGTCTGCGATCGTGCCATCTTCTTAAAAGCGGGAAAAATCATTGCGGACGATCTTCCGAAAAAACTCGCGCAAAAAGCTTCGCTTTTTCGCGTTAAATTAGTTGTTCTGGAAGGAATGGACAAAGTCCTACAGCTTGTGAAGATTTCTGGGTTCTCGCACACACACGATCAGAATATGTTGGAAGTCCTAATGGATGAAGAAAAAATTCCCCCTTTTCTTCAACAGATTTCTAAAGAAAATGTTCTCTATACCAATATAAAAATTGAAGAGCCCTCCCTAGAAGAATTTTTCCTACAAATCGCGAAGGAGCCTACAAGGATGCGTTTATGATTAGCAACCCCATCCGTGGCGTATTTCTTCGCTACTATTACACCGTTCTTAAAGGCCCGCATCAGTTAAGCGATCTATTTTACTGGCCTCTTGTAGACATTCTTCTCTGGGGACTGACCTCTGTGTGGATCCAAAGCCACAGTGCAGCTTCCAATCTGCCTTTAGTCCTCATGACAGGGCTGATTTTTTGGCAAATTGCTTGGAGAGGTTCTGTCGATATTTCCGTGAGTCTTTTGCAGGAATTTTGGCACCGCAACTTAGTGAATCTCTTTTCAACGCCGCTGAAAATTTCGCATTGGTGCTTTGGTGTTATTTTACTCTGTCTTTGTAAACTTGTCGTCGCCCTTGCTTTCGGCGCATTCATGGTTTATCTCCTCTATTCTTTGAACGTTTTCACGCTAGGATTTGCCTTCCTTCCCTTTGCTGCCTTGCTCCTCATTTTCGGTTGGACCCTCGGATTTTGTGCCTCGGGTGTGATCATTTACTGGGGGCACCAAGTGGAAATGTTCGCATGGATGATCGCCTTTCTTTTTGCCCCATTTTCTGCTGTTTTTTACCCCGTCTCTACCCTTCCGCTCTGGGCCCAAAAAGTCGCGTGGTCGCTGCCCACAACCTATGTTTTTGAAGGGATGCGCTATCTTTTGAATGCGCAAACATTTCCCCTCCATTATTTCTGGAATAGTTTGGCACTCAATTGTGTTTACCTATTTCTCTCAATCATCTTTTTCCGATGGATGTTTAAGAAAAGCTTAGAAAAGGGGCTCGCAAGACTGGAATGAAATTTTTACTCCTGCTTTTGTTATGCTTCTGTTCTTGCTCCCAGCCGTCATCACCAAAACCTACGGTTCTCGTCAGCATCACCCCGTATGCGTATTTCGTAAAAAAAATTGCGGGCGAGGAAGTGCATGTAGAAACCCTTGCTTCATTAGGCGCAGATCCACATACCTATGAGCCCACGCCACAGCAGGTGGCTCATGTCCACCGCGCACAACTTTGGCTGCGCTCAGGAGAGCCCTTTGAAGAGCGCATTGCCAAAACTCTATCCATCAAAACTTTAAACATGTGGGAAGATCTTCCTCTCATTGCTACAGATGCCTGTTGTCACCATGACGACACAAAGGACCTTCATGTCTGGATGAGCCCTAAACTTGCGCACATTCAAGCAAGCCGTATCGCGCTTGCCCTAACAGAGCTTTTTCCTGAGAAAAAAAGTAGCTTCGACAAAAACCTATCTCTTTTCCAACGCGATTTAGAAAATCTCGATCGAGAAATTCAGGATAGACTCAAACTCTTAAAAAATCGCAGTATCCTCGTGTCTCATCCCGCTTTTGCATACTTTTGTCGCGATTATAATCTTGTTCAGCTCTCGTTAGAAACAGAAGGCAAAGAAGCTCTTCCCCAGAACATAGAAGCCGTTTTAGAAGCCGCACAAAAAGCGCACGTCACCCAAATTCTTGCGCAAAAACAGTACAGCGACAAAGCAGCGCATATTGTTGCAGAAAAACTGCAGCTTCCGATTTTTAAAGCCGATCCTTATGCGGAGGAGTATCTGGAAAATCTCAGGATGCTTGCGGGGCAAATTGCAGACTATAATTAATGTTGATTCAGTTTCTTTTGGGTATGAAGAAACCCTCCTGCATGAAATTAACCTGCACGTGCGTCGAGGGGAGTTCATCGCCATTTTTGGACCCAATGGGGGAGGAAAAACAACTTTTTTAAAACTTCTCATGGGTTTTTTAAAGCCCAAAAAAGGTTCGATTTCCATCTTGGGGCTCACGCCAAAAAAGGCGCGCAAAGAGATCGGGTATGTTCCTCAAATCGCCCGTTTTGATCGACAATTTCCCCTGACTGTTCTGGATCTCGTATTGATGGGGGCACTTTCGGAATTGAATAGATGGGGTTCTTACAAAAATGAGATCAAAGAACGCGCACGCTCTCTTATCCACAAAATGGGTTTAAGCGCGCACGAAAACCACGCTTTTGGGACCTTATCAGGAGGGCAAGCTCAACGCGCCCTGATCGCGCGCGCGCTGCTTTCTTCTCCCGAAGTTCTTTTACTGGATGAGCCCACCGCAAATGTAGACCCTAAAGCGGAGGAAAAAATCCATGAACTTCTTCTCGAGCTCAAAGGCAAAACCACCATTTTAATGGTGACGCACCACTTACAATCGATCTTAAAAAAAGCCGATCGCCTTCTCTGTGTGCAGCGCACTTTAACTTCTTACTCTCCAGAAGAAGTATGCAAACATTTTACCTTAGGCTTGTACCATACATGAGTACCTTTCTTCTCTTGTCTTTATGCGCGGGTTTTGCGGCTTCAATTACAAGTGGAATTATCGGCTCATATGTTGTTAGTCGCCGCATCATCTTCATCAGTGGAAGTATTTCTCACTCGGTTCTAGGTGGAATGGGCCTTGCGCTTTTTTTGAAACGTTCCTATGACATCGCCTGGCTGACCCCACTTTTTGGGGCGCTTGTTGCAGCGCTTTTGTCGGCGCTTCTCATCGGGTGGATCCATCTAAAATACCGCGAACGCGAAGACACAGTGATTGCAGCCATCTGGTCCACAGGGATGGGGATAGGCGTCATTTTTGTTGCCCTTACCCCCGGCTACAATGTCGAGCTCATGAATTTTTTGTTCGGCAATATTCTTTGGGTGACAATTCAAGACTTGAAACTTCTCTTCGCCCTAGATGCCATTGTCATTCTTACAACGCTTCTATTCCATAGGCGCTTTGTCGCTGTGATTTTTGACGAAGAACAGGCAGCTCTTCAAGGCATTTCTGTGCGCAGCATCTACATGCTTTTGCTCATGCTTGTTGCCATTTCCGTTGTGCTATTAATTCAGGTCGTCGGTGCGATTTTAGTCATCGCGATGCTTGCAATTCCTGCTGCAATAGCAAGTGAGATCACACACCGCATGGGAATTATCATGCTTATCGCCATCCTGCTCGGTTGTTTTTTCAGCGCTGCAGGCATTGCGACTTCATACGCGCTCAATTGGCCCCCAGGTGCCACGATTTCCCTCATCGCTGCGGTGTGTTACTCTCTTTCTCTCTTCCGAAAAAAACAGACAAGGTCTTAAAGAGAGCAGAATCGGTTCCAGAATTTTCTCCACATTCCGCGCTTACGTCCGGATTTTGCATTTTTTCTTGCTGCTTTATAATATTTTCTGCGTTTCATAAAACTTCCCCCATTAAGTGTAATATCTATGGGAAAAAATGCTCATCGCATTCTCTTCCCTTTTCTTGTGTGTTTCTTTCGCCTTATGCTTTCTATGCGTCTTAAACGTGATTTTTGATCTTTTTCTTTTGTAGTGAGACTTCATAATTAACCTCAATTACGCCCTCAACTTAATAATAGTAATTAGTAGTATTTATTTCAATTAGTAATAATTAATTTCACAAGATCTTTATTATCAATATTTATTCACCCTCTTGACAGAAGAGAAGGTAACCCTTATTCTTATCGTTTTAATTTCGTTTCTGGAGAAATTATGTACGCGATCATAGAGACAGGCGGTAAACAGTACCGCATAGAAAAAGGCGATGTCATTGATGTCGAGCTCGTTGAGACTCCCGAAAGTGGGAAAGTCGAATTTAAGAACGTCCTCTTCCTCAACACGGGGAAAGCAACCAGTGTCGGCGCACCCCATGTTGCCAAGTCCCGTGTTCTTGCTGAGCTGATTCAGGAAGTGCGCGGACCTAAAGTGGTCTGCTTTAGATACAAACGTCGCAAAGGGATCCGCCGTAAAGTCGGCCACCGCCAGCGCTATACCCGCGTAAAAATCACAGATATTGAGGGATAAAATCATATGGCACATAAGAAAGGTCAAGGGTCCACGCGTAACGGTCGCGATTCACAATCCCAGCGCCTCGGCGTGAAAGCATCAGGCGGTGCATTTGTGACAGCAGGGAGCATTCTCGTGCGCCAGAGAGGAACCAAGTGGCATCCTGCAAAAAATGTCGGTACAGGACGGGATGATACTCTTTTTGCTCTCATCGACGGGATTGTCTCTTATCGTAAGGGCGAGCGCACCTTCGTTTCGGTCCTTCCCCAGAGCTAGAAAGTTTTATGTTTATCGATTCAGTCACTTTGACCCTTACGGCAGGTAAGGGAGGAAACGGCGTCATTGCATGGCGCCGCGAAAAATACGTTCCCAAAGGTGGTCCTGCCGGAGGAAATGGGGGCCCAGGTGGCTCTATTGCCTTGCGCGCTTCTTCTCAAGAAACTTCCCTTGAAAGTTTTAGAAATCGTCGCATCATTAAAGGTGAACACGGAGGAGAGGGGGGCGGCAACAACCGCCAGGGTAAAAAAGGAAAAAATCTCATTTTGCCCGTCCCTTGCGGCACCCTAGTCAAAGAAGCTGAAAGCGGCGAAGTTCTCTACGATTTTACCCAGGAAGGCCAAGAATGGTTTATCTGTAAAGGTGGACGGGGTGGGCGTGGAAATGCCTCCTTCCGCTCTCCTACGCATCAAGCCCCCGCCGTCCGCACCGAAGGAACTTTCGGAGAAAGCCGAGAAGTCGAGCTCGAGCTCAAACTCATCGCCGACGTCGGGCTCGTGGGGTTTCCCAATGCAGGAAAATCGACCCTGATGTCCGCCATGACCCACCTTCCCGTCAAAATTGGCGCCTACCCATTCACCACCCTATTTCCTAACCTGAGTTATATCGCCCAAGAAGGGAAGCGCACCCTCGTCGCCGACATCCCCGGCATCATCGAGAACGCGCATCTAGACAAGGGACTTGGCCTGGCCTTCCTCAAGCACATTGAGCGCACCTCCATCCTCGTCTTTGTGATCGATGTCTCCGGCTTCGAAGAGCGCGACCCCTTACAAGATTTTGAAATTTTGTGCCAAGAGCTCAAGGCCTACGACAAAAGCCTCCTCGAGAAGCCCCACCTCATCGCCCTCAACAAAATCGACATCGAAGGCGCAGGTGGAAACATCCAGCGTTTCCGGAAAAAGTTCCCCAAGAAAAAACTCCTAGAAATTTCGGCTAAAGAAGGCAAAGGCCTGCAAGGGCTCGTCAGCGCGATTACAGCCACTCTTTCATCAGTTTCTTGATCTGAGTTTGGTAGGGAACACCCACGAGCTCCGCCTTGCGCTTAAAGGCACGCAGAAGCGGTGGCGGAATTTTTAGGCTGATTAACTGACTTTTTTCTGGCTTGCCCGCAAAGAGTTTGCGGTAATCTTCCAGGAATTCCAGAATCTGCTCCGGAGTCATCCCCTTGCACCTTTCGAG
Source organism: uncultured bacterium (assembly GCA_964558435.1). Taxonomy (GTDB): domain Bacteria; phylum Chlamydiota; class Chlamydiia; order Chlamydiales; family Rhabdochlamydiaceae. The sequence continues at coordinate 5,782 of CAZLDZ010000021.1, read as the reverse complement.
GTATTCCTTGCTAAAGTATTGAACGGCTTTTTTCATTGAGTGCCTTTATGTCTTCTAAATCCTGAGGTCGTCCTGCAGCCTTTTTCATTTTTATTAATTCATTGATCGACAAGACGCGGATAGCACCCTCTGGGGTGCTGACCTTGTCTGTCTGATTTAAGCCTTTTAGATCATAATTGATGATGATATCGACTTGATTCAGGGGATTGGAGGGGTCGTAAAAATTCCAAGCAATTAAGTTGCGATTTTGGATGTACTCTTCGCGAAAATTAAACACATTTTCTGCCGTAACTGGAATTCGTGAAACCAGCCCAATTTTCTTAAATGCGACAACAGCATTTTGTAGGTGTTTAAGGGACCATTGGATGACCACATCCACATCTACAGTCCCTCTGACTACTCCATGCAGTGCCACCGCGCATCCTCCAACCACCGCATAAGGGATTTTTGCCTTGTTCAAGGCTGAACACACCTTATAGATAAACATCTTTGTTCCTTTATACTGGTATATACCAGTATATACCGATGGCTGTCAATCAATTTAACACCAAGCCTTAACTAACCAAGGCATGATAGTTCTGTCCCAAAATGTAGGAGGATGGGGATCGGGAAAATTGGGCACTTTAATGGAGGATAGAATTCCATCTTGGTGCAAAAAACGGAGCGCGGTTCGGTAGGCGGTTTTTCCCCACTTGGCCCAGTGATCTCCAGGGATATTTTCAAGAACGGTTTGCGGAGCTTGTTTGTGCAACTCTTGCGTGAAATTTCTAGTGCCAAAACTCATCACTTGGTCAACTTCTGGGGTCAGAAGTAAGACTCTTCCTTGCAGGCTTGCAATTTTATCTTTCCCACCACAGTCATAGTCCTCACGTAAAATTTCCGTGACGCATCCGCATCCCGCAAACGCTGTATTTGATCGTGCCAAAGAAAAAACATCGCCATGACCGCGATCCACGATGAGCGTTACAGGAAAGTTCACGCTGGCAGCTGCTCCAATTGCAGGATCTGTGCTTGCGCAATAAGATTTGATCGCGATGCGCTGCTCAGGATTGAGCTGTTTTAGCCTGCGCAGCACACAAGCTAAATCCTCTTGGTAAACGCATGGGATTACTTCAGTGGGGTTCCATAACACGACATCTGCCCCATTTTCCAAAAAAGGAATATAATGTTTTGGGTGGTGGTCGACATAGGTCGTATTGAGACAGATCACAACAGCGTTGCCAGTCGTGCGCTCGGCTTGAGAGCGTAGATAACGCACTGCAATGTCCCTACCTTGAGCATTGGTGCACTCTAATGCGTGCGCGTGAAAATTATTCTTTAAATTTTGCTCCCTTTCGCGGACGACAGGGCTAGGCAATACTTGATAACCCATGTAAAAAAAACTATGCAGAAGATTGCGTGCAGCCCAGTCAGTGGCGTACGCCACCCCTTCCCAGCAATAACACACAACATTTGCGACGGGCGCCAAGAGCGCGCAAGGAAAATTGAAAGGAATTATAGACATAGAGGTGAGTAGTGCATTTCTCTATCAGCTTAAAACTGCTTTTTGTTCAGCTGCTTTGCTAACGCCAATTACAATTTTTTGTGTGGGAGCATCTTTTGGAAGCTTAGATTTTGCCAGGGATACGTCCTGCGCTGGGACGAATTCATTTCTGCAAGTTAACGTACCCACAATCTCAAGGATCTGAAAAGCTGCATCACACATACTGGCAGTAATGAACATGCCTCTTTGTGTCGCCTTTTCTGTGTGGGCAACGCATGCGTATAAAGAAGTGTCTGCAGGAACGGTCAGATGAAGAGTTGTTGGTTTGTCAATGATTCCAGTAACGTGTTCCCATTTACCAGAATTCTGATCAATTTCTTTTGGGGACATTCCCGATTGGACTTTACTTGCGTACACAGTGATCACGAGTTTGGTAACGCGGCAATCGCTAGGGAATACGTATAACTCAAACTGTTTTGTAGAACCACCTACAGATTTTACGCTCATGTTTTTACCTCAATATTTTTTTGATCTAATGACTTCAAGTGGAACTTGAACCAACTAACGTCAAAAAAGTGTACAGAAGGAAGTGGATTTTTTGCTACGAACTTTTGGCGATCGAGGTCGCTCCAAAGGCCCCGTCCTTCCAGAGAAGGAATAAGGCAACACAAGAGCATACAGACAAGACTATCATCGGTTGAAGACCCCGGGCTCCCTCAATCATGGCATAATAAAAGATTGCTGGAACAAGTATGGAGCGTCCCTTAAGTCTGAAATAGAGCATCAGCGGACTAGCAGCTAGAAAATAGAGAAGTGCCGCCATCACTTCCATAATATGGGACAAGTCATGCTTACTACTTGACACCATCAAAACTTCAGGAGTATGCCATAATCCCCACAACAAACCAATAATGAGAAACATTCTAATCGGATGCAAATACTCTAATTTTTTATAAACATATCCCCACCAAAAAAGAGTTTCACAAATAGCCTGCAGCACTCCAAATAATATCACAAATTGATAGGGAACGGCATAGATATAACTCTCTTTCCCAACAAGCATAACCATCCCAATGCATATTGCTGATAACAGTATGCGACTAAAGCAATGATTCGCCGCGCACACAATGGGAATCTTGAAATATTCAAGTTGAGCAACAACAAGCGCGATTGCACCGGGTATCCAAGTCGATACACATATTGCACCTAAATAAGAAATGCTTATCTCTTCGGCTGATTCTATTTTTATCATCAAGATGCATTTGATCACATAAATAAGACTGATCACGAGCCAACTTTTAAGATCCATGTGCACCTCCTGCAGAATAGCGCGCGATAATCTCTTGGATTTTCTCTTGATACGAAGGAAGATCGAAACTATGCTCCCAAGAATCAGATCCACTCTCGAGAACCGTGATGTTCTGTGCTTTTAACATCTCATATTCGTAGTGCTTCTTGCGTAGATTTTGAAACTGCTCGAGACTTTCTAAGTCAAAAGGACCCTCGTAAGAACGTGCCAGATCCTCTTTGATGTATCCTTCAATCATCTGAGAGGGGCTACTTCCTCGTTTTTTTGCTTCATGCAGTCTCAGGGCAAATCTGCACAACTCTTGCGAAGTGTATTTAGGAATAGGATCTGCAGCACTGAAATAATTGTGGGAATCGGGATGTGTATTTTCTTGAGAAATAAATGCAGCTCCCCCGAAGGAAAATATACGAATTCGCTTACGTTCTTCGGGACTTAACCGTTTTAGGGCTAAATCAACAACCATAGCTCCTTGACTATGGGCAAAAACTACAATTGCGGGCTTAAGAGGACTCTTATCTGAAAGGTTTATGAGAAATTTAAAAAACTTGATGCCATTTTTTACAACGTCTATTGACCACCCCAACTTTTGTCCTACGGCTTGGGGTACCTTCCAAAGAGTATTTGGAACACCATCATTTATTAGGCTCCAGACACGTTCACCCCCAGCATATTTGGAAATACGCGTTGCACATTCCAATGCTCTTTCGGGTTTAGTTGCTAATCCATTCACGAAAGCCCAGATACACTGCCCGGGTTTTTCTTGTCCGACCTCTCGGATGATTTCTTCGGGTTCTTTTTTCGAAACACCTTGCTCATCTGTAAAGCGTAGTTGCGTGAAATGGTGTCCGGGTCTCGACCGCAGGTAAAGTGTTCCATTATTTTTATGAACAATGACAGCATCGAGCAGATGAGTTTCAACCCAACAAATAGCCTCTTGCTGGCTTAATATTTGATCTGCGCCAACAAGATAAAAATCTACCTTTTTATCTCGCGAGCAAAATCTTGCCGTAATTTTTGGCAAAAGACAAAATTCTCCCTCGTTCTTTTTTGAAAATCCGACAAGGTATTGGATAGATTTTAGCAACTGCTCAAAATCCGAACTCGAAAGCGACCTGGGTTTTGAATCACGAGGCAAATTTGCCTGCTCACAAAGCTTCTTCAAAAAAGCTTCCGGATCCTTGGGCTGGTAATATTTGGCAATTTCGATCAGAGAATTGTCGCAATATTTTGATTGGCACAACCACGCACGATGCGCATCATTTCCAAAAAGCGGATGTGAAAAAATCGCATACTGCTTGCATGAGCCAATCGCTCCGAACTCTTTTGCAAGAGGACTATGAGAGGGAACTAGCCCAGGATTATTTAAGCGCCATGCTAGACTTCCGCCTTTGGCCACATGCTTGTGATCATGCTGGTCAAAGTAGAAGATTGTAGAGTCGTCGTAGCTGAATGCTTTCTTAAACACTGAAATTTTCCTTCTCCTTATGCGAGGAGTTTACCAGCAGCATGGGGTATCCATCAAGTTGTGGCTTTTTCAAAAAAAGCAATAAAACCATTGACTTTCTTGAGGTTGAATGGAAAAATTCTTTGATTCATTAGAGCGATTGCCATGGCAACCAATTCAATAACAAAATCAGAATCCGTAACCCTTTCGCCTTCTGGATATAAAGAATTCTTAGAAGAGATTAAGAAAAGAATCCAAGAGACGCAGTTGCGGGCCAGTTTGTCTGTCAACAGCGAGCTGGTTCTCCTTTACTGGTCAATTGGTAAATCCATTTTAGAAAAACAAGTCAAAGAGGGCTGGGGTACAAAAATCATAGACCGAATGGCCAAGGACTTGGCCGCTGATTTTCCCGGAGTCTCTGGCTTTTCAGTCCGAAACTTGAAGTACATGCGGAAATTTGCTGAGGTTTACCCCGATCCGCAAATTGTGCAAGCACTGCTTGCACAAATCCCTTGGTGGCATAACCTACTTATTCTAGAGAAGTTAAAAGACCCTGAAGCGCGGAAGTGGTATGCGTACGAGATAATCAAAAATGGTTGGAGTGGTAGAGCTTTAGAAGAGGCTATCAGTTCTAATCTTTACGCACGAAAAGGAAAGGCGATCACAAACTTTCAAACAAGACTGCCGGCTCCCCACTCTCATCTTGCAACTGACATCTTAAAAAGCCCCTACAATTTTGGTTTTTTGACACTTGAAAACGATTATGTCGAGCAAGAATTAGAGCGAGGCCTGGTCGATAATTTAGAAAAATTGATTCTCGAGCTTGGTCGGGGATTCGCTTATATTGGTAGACAATACCCTTTGGAAATTGCCGGCGATGACTATTATTTGGACATGCTCTTTTATCACATCAAGATGCGCTGCTTTTGTGTTGTGGAACTCAAAACCACCGACTTCAAACCAGAATATGCAGGAAAACTGAATTTTTACCTCGCCGCTGTAGATAGGCAACTTAAACATCCATCAGATAACCCTTCGATTGGAATGATTATTTGCCGTACAAAAAACGATTTAAAAGTCGAATATTCATTAGAAAGAAGCACGATGCCGATGGGTGTGTCAGAGTATGAGGTAAACATCATGGATTCGCTACCTAAAGAGCTGCAAGGAACTTTGCCTACTGCTGCTGAAATCGAAGCAAGGTTGATTGGGCATAGATCTGAGGACGTCTTAGACAGAGACGAGCCTTAATATCGTACACTACGGCTCAATTACGGCATTTTTCAGAAAGAGAAAATTTGGCCAGAACTTGGAACCCCTCTTGCAAGCGCTTCGCGCTGTCTGCCGGGGCGGCGATCTCGGGCTGTTTTGCAAGCAAAACATCGCCCTCAACTCGATTCCAGACGAAAGCCAAACTATTGGCTTTCTTTCGGCCTAAATTTTTTTACAAAAAATTTGGCCAGAACTTGGAACCCCTCTCGCAAGCGCTTTGCGCTGTCTGCCGGGGCGGCGATCTCGGGCTGTTTTGCAAGCAAAACATCGCCCT
>CAZLDZ010000020.1:0-14460 GCA_964558435.1 uncultured bacterium | reverse complement strand
ATATGGCACAGAGAAATTGATTCGAACGAGAGCGGAGCGCGGTCGACCAGTGCTCCGCACGGCGACCCGAGGGAGAATCGATTTATCAAAGCGAGATGAGGCGCAAGGGGGTCGCAGGGGACACGGACATGTAATGCCGTGTCACCCGACATGTCTATTCAAAGAACAATAAAATCAAAATCTTTTCTCTCCTATTATATTTTTTTCTTTTATAAGGGGGAAATATGAATGGGATTGATTATCAGGCGGAGATGTTGATTAGTAAGGTAAAGCATTACCTGATTACGACGATGGGGGTGACGATTGATGAGGCCAACAATGAAGAATTTTATCGTGCTTTTGCCCTGACCTTGCGCGAAGAGATCATGATCAATTGGACAGCTTCTAGCCATACTTTTCGTAAACAAGGCGCGCGCATTCTCTATTACCTCTGCATGGAATATATGCCTGGGCGTCTCATGGGCAATAACATCACAAACATCCACGCCCTTGATCTCGTAAAACTCGTACTCAAAAAAATGGGGCGCAAGCTTGAAGATGAGCTGCGCCAGGAGCCTGATCCTGGCCTGGGGAATGGGGGTCTTGGACGCCTTGCCGCTTGTCTTCTCGATTCACTTGCCACGCAACAGTACCCCGCGATCGGTTATGGACTCCGCTATCAGTATGGCATTTTTGATCAAGAGGTGTGGGGAGGGGTTCAGGTGGAACGCCCCGAAGTTTGGCTTCTGCATGAAAATCCCTGGGAATTCCGTCGCGACGATCATGCGATCTCGGTCTATTTTGCCGGACATATGGTCCCTGCAACCAATAAAAAAGGCGTCGAAGTATTTGACTTGGCAGATTACGAGGAAGTGCGCGCCCTTTGCTATGATTTACCCATTCTTGGCTACAAGGACGCTCCCGATTTTTCTGTGCTGACACTTAGGCTTTGGACCACGAAAGAGTCGCCCCGCAATTTTCTTTTGCAACGCTTCAACGCAGGTCAGCTCGATCAGGCTGCAGAAAATTCTTCGCTTTCCGATGTTCTTTATCCCAACGATAACAACGAAGTGGGCAAAAGAATTCGTCTAAAACAGGAGTTTCTGCTCGCAGGAGCTTCCGTGCGCGACATCATTTTTCACCATCTTAAACACAATCCAAGCCTCTCGAATTTTGCAGAGCTTGTTCGCATTCAGATCAACGACACCCATCCCGCTCTCGTGATTGCAGAACTCATGCGGCTTCTTTTGAAAGAACACGATTTTGGCTGGGGAGAAGCTTGGGACGTTGTAAAAACGTGCTGCAGCTACACCAATCACACCGTCTTAAGAGAATCTCTAGAAGAGTGGAACGAAAACAGGTTGCGTTACCTTCTTCCAAGGCAATACCACATCATTGAAAAGCTCAATCTGGAATTTTGCAACTCTGTCCGCGCCAAATTTCCTGGAGATGAGGCACGCGTCCGTAGAATGTCGATCATAGAAGGGGGGCAAGTGCGCATGGCACATCTTGCGATTTTTGGCTCCCATCACATCAATGGAGTGGCTGCGCTACATACAGAGATTTTAAAGGCCACCCTATTTCGGGATTTTTTCGAGATGTTTCCTGAAAAATTTGTCAATGTCACCAACGGCGTCACTCAGAGGAGATGGCTCCTCTATTCCAACCCCAAGCTCGCAGAACTCATCACAGCGCGCATTGGAAACAGCTGGACATGTGACTTTTCGAACATCCGCGCTCTTGCTCAGCATGCCTCCGATCCTGAATGCCAAAAATCTTTTTTGGAAATCAAAAAGGAAAATAAACGCCGCCTTATCCAATACATTCGTGAAAAAAACCCCATCCGCGATGCACGTGGCAATCCAATTGGGTTTTTTAGCACCCTCGATGAAGATGCGCTTTTTGATGTGCAGGTCAAACGCATTCACGAATACAAAAGACAGTTTATGAATGTCCTGCACGTCCTCATGATTTACAATGAACTCAAAGCAAACCCTGCTGCGCGCAAAATAAAGCGCATGGTCATCATCGCAGGGAAAGCCGCCCCCGGCTACGACCTTGCGCGGGATGTCATCCGGCTGATCTATGCCGTGGCACGTAAAATCGATCAAGACCCTCAAGTGGGCCCGTTTTTGCGCCTTGCTTTTATTGAAAATTACAACGTCACACGCGGCGAAATCATCATCCCCGCCGCTGATCTTTCAGAACAAATCTCCACCGCAGGACAAGAGGCTTCAGGAACAGGCAACATGAAACTTGCCATCAATGGCGCACTCACAATCGGCACAGAAGATGGAGCCAATGTCGAAATGCACCAAGCCGTTACCGATACCTGGTGGCCCTTTGCTTTTGGACGCAGCGCACAAGAAAACCAAGAAGCTCGCTTAAACCACAGCTACAATCCCTGGGACATCTACATGCATAATCCAGCCATCAAACAAGCAGTCGATGCCCTACGCGACCATTCTCTTGCCGGTACAGAAGAAGAGCACCAAGCCTTTTCTCAGCTTTACCACTCCCTTTTAGAGCGCTCAGACGGCATGGCCGACCGCTATTTTGTTCTCGGCGATCTTCAAGCCTATTATGAAACGCAAAAAAAAGCAGAAGATCTCTTTGCCCAGCCCCAGAAGTGGACGGAATACGCTCTGCACAATATCGCCGCCATGGGCCAATTTTCCTCCGATGCCTCCATCACAAACTACGCCAAACTCATCTGGAAACTAGAAAAGTGCCCCGTAGACGAAAAAGAACTCATCAAGGTACGAGAAGATTACAGTGAGCATGACAAGTGCCGCATTTTTAACCCACTATCCGCAGCAAGCTAGTAGATAAGATTCAGAATTTTCCTTCAGAAACTTCTGAAAGTATAAAAAAGGGAATAAGAATTTTTGTTGTCGCTTCCATAGACATGTCGGGGACACGGACACAAAGTGCCGTGTCACCCGACATGTCTATTCAACCAACAATAAAAAAACTAATATTCTTACTCTTATTTTGTGATTTTTTAAGATAATGTTAGCACTGAAGGGAGCTCGTCTTTGGTGTCGATGAGCTTTAAAAGCGTGTAGCCGATTCCGGAAAGGCCCTGCATGAAGCCAAAAGAAGAGAGCTCAAGAGCGCGACTGTTGCTTTTTTGTGCTTGTGTGTAGTGGTGAAAAAATAGGGAAGCCATTTCTTTTTGTGAATATTTTAAGGGGATTTGGGGAAGATGCAAGCTCACTGCATGAAGAAATTCCAGCCTTCCTGCAAGACCACAGCAAGGATGCAAAAGACCATTCTCAAAAAGATCTTTTTCCGTTTTCTTTACGGCATGTGTAATTTCATTGAGAAATTTTTCATCTTGAAAATAGGGAAGCGATTTTAGACGCGCAAGACCGATGCCCGTTGCCCCATGGCACCAACTTGTTCCCCAAGTTTTTTCCTCAAAAGAATCGCCAAAACGTGGCCAGCATTTACGTTGTGGACAAAAATGGGCCCTTTCAAAAGCCAGGACTTTTTCTGCGTTTTTCCAAAAACGTGTCTTCTGCGTGTGACAACCCAATTTCGCAAGAACAAAAGCCATCCCTGCATTTCCGTGAGAAAGCCCCAAGAGAGGCATTCCATTGCTTTGCTCCCAAAATCCCCCCTCTCCGGTTGTTTGCATTTTCTTACTCAGAAAGTCGCCACATAATTCTGCTGAACGTAAAAGTTGCGCTTGTTTTGTTTCTTGCCACAGCGCAAGCAGGGAAAGAATAAGACCTCCACCTCCTGCTAACACATCATAAGCTTGGTCTTGACGGATCTTGCTGGGTTCAATAGCTTGTGCATACTCTAGACTTTCTTGAATGAGCACGGGCATTTTCAAAAGCTTGCCTATAGATAAAAAACCGAAGATCACGCTTCCCATGCCCACCATCCCCCCAATTCCCCACTGCGAACTCCACATCTTTTTCTTCGCGCGGGAAATGCGCAGACTTTTTAGGCAATTAAGAGCCTCCTGCTTCCAAGACTCTTCTTGCGTCACATGGAAAAGAGCCGCGAAGAGAAGTGCAACACCAATTTTGCCAGAATATAGATCTGGCCCCATAGGCCGCACATCCATAGGTCCATCTATTTCAAGTAGCTCTAAATGGATCCAGCCAAGAGAGCCATCTTTGCAACGAATTCCCCGATTCAAGATCATTCGCCCAACTTCTTTTGCTTTTTCTAAAACTAATTTATTACTTATTTCTTTTTTATGTCTTTTTAGTTTATATTTAATGCTTTTATTTTTTATTAAAAAAGACTGATGAATAAATTGAACTTGTCTTTCAGCGTTTTCTTCATTCATCGTCTGAAGGCGTTTCTGCACATAAAAAAGAGGAGATTTTTTTAGCTTGTTGTGGGCCGCTTTTTCCCCCAGTGCATAAATTCCCCTACCTCCTACCTGGGTATAAAAATAAGGGACATCTCCTTGAAGCAAAGCGTTTTTTTCTTGTCGGGCAAAAAAAGAATTTTTTAAGTTTTTTAAATGCTTGAATTCTTGCTTAAGGATGTCCTGAGAGAAAAGCACCTGAGGAGATCTTAAGCGTTCTAAAAAGCAGCTATAGATATGCGTTCCTCTTAAAACCACCCGTATTTGCGCTGTTTTCACTTGTTCTAGCCATTCTAACAAAATGGGACGTCTTTCTTCGATGAATTGGTACATTTTCTTAAATCCGCGGACAATTTCCTCCACATAATCGGCAGCATTTTCAGCTTTACCTTGAAAGGATACGGAATGCTTCCCTGCATGTAGCATAGTGTTTTCATAGAGGAGAACGAGCTCGTCTGTGCCCATATTTTTCCATACAGGCAGCATGCACGATGCTTTGCTATAACCGCTAAGACCGCTGACATCGAAGGCTTTTTTTTCCTTGAGCGTATATAAAAATGCCGGAAGAAAAAGCGTCCCTATCACAGAGCGATTAAAGACATCATCCATTTCATGTCTTTCAGAAAATCGTGGATGGAACAACGTTTCTAAATCCACAAGCATGGGATGAGCGCCCATGGCGATGATATTTTCATGATGCATGTCACTGCCATCAAAAAGATAAAGAAGACATAGAAGCATCCCGGCTCTTTCAAAATAGAGCGACACTTCTTCTTGTGTAAGACAAGGAAGCTGCTCTACCTTTTCTTCCCAACCATAATCTCCGCATGTAAGCACACGATACCCATGTAAACGTGGCTCAAGTCCTTCCTGGTTTAAGCGCTCAAGGAGTTCGTAAAAAGCCACAGTGATATACAAATTTTTGGGCTTATAGAACAGCTCTTTTCCGCTTTCAAACTTCACGAGATACACAGAGCGACCGCCATTGTGTGGATCGCTAAAACCCGTCGCAATAGATGCGACTTTACCGAGGGGTTGTTTGTCATGAAAAAACTCTTCAAGTTTGGCGTGATCTTTCTTAAGACGCACAAGAAATTCTTCTGCTTGTGCTAGCCAAAGCTCTGTAAACGTGTTCACAAAACGTTTTAAGCCTTGATATTCCTTGAAAAAAGCATCGCTATCCAATTTCTGGATAAAATCTTGATAGCGCTCTTGTGGTGTTGTTCCTTTTAAGGACTGCTCCATGCGGCAAATGCCTAACTCAAGAGCAAGAGAAGGAGAAGCGTACCGACTCCATTTGGCTGGAAGAGACCGCTCTAATCCTTTCAACGCTTCAGGCAAAAGGTAAGAATGGATATCGGGAAAACCTTGGGAAAGCCGCGCACGCGGAGCGTCCATCCATGGGTGAAAAAGTTCATAAAAAGGCAGATCGGCCATTTATTAACAAGAACCATAACACTTAGAATGAGGCGGCGCCTTCCCCCCACTGCAGGTGAGATATTCCGTCATTGGAGGTTGCGGGCATGTGTGGCAGACGTTGGTTGTTGCTATGACAGTGGGTCCACCTCCTGCCACTTTTTCCATCTCTTCCTGTGACATCTCATGGATTTCTGCAGGTGGTGGCGGGAGATAAAACACTTGGGCGCGGGGCTTGCCTTCAACAATCTGGAATTCCATATCTTTGGGCATGTCCCATCCCATTTCTTTAAATGCGCTTTTAGGGTCTTTAAGAAGCTTTTCCTTGAAGCGTTTGTCTTTCCAAGCACGTGCGATCACTTTCTTGCGAATAGATTCAAAATCTTTAGCCATAAATACCCCCGTTTATATTCCTTCATGTGCAGGAATATTCCATTTTTTGGCAAGTTGATTGTACTTTCCGTTTTTTTTGAGTTTCTCAAGGGTGGCGTTAAAGGCTTTGATGAGTTCGGGGCCGTTCTTATGAAGTGTGATGAGGCGCAAGCCTGCAGCGTCCAGGGGCTTTCCGACAATTTTTAATTCGCTCTGGTAGAGGTCTTCAATGTAGGCTACTGCGTCCAGCGTGGGGACAAGAGCGCCATCTACTGCACCGAGGAGCAGGTCGTTCAACATGTCAGGAATGCTCGCGTACGTGCGGATGATGATGCCAGAATATTTTTCCAAGATGAGTTCGAGCGAAGAGCCTTCAAGGATCCCAACCTCTTTACCATTGAAATCTTTGAGAGAAATCGCGCTCGACTGAGCAGAAAGAACAAGAACGGGTCCTGTGTGCACAAAGGGCTCGGAGAAATCATAGAGTTTTTCATAAAAAGTGTAAGGAGAAAGTGAAGAGAGGACGGCGTCATATTTTTCTTTTTGCAGATTTCCCAGCAGACTATCCCAATTTTCACGGACTTTGACGATCTCCATTTTTTCGTAAATCGTCATCTCTTGTAAAAAGTCGGTAGCAAACCCTTCCAGCTGTTTTTCTCTTCCTCCAAGATCTAAGGGATACCAAGTTGGATCGATCGCAATCTGCCATGTTTTGGAAGAGGACTTCCCGCAGGAGGACAAAAGGAGCAAAAACAGACAAAACAACTGGCGCACGTACATATTTTTGTCATACCATATTTTGTATGTACGAGAAAAGTCCGATCTTGTTTGTCAACTTTGGCGGGCCGAGAACGCTGGATGAAATCGAGCCTTTTTTAATTGCGCTTTTGACAGACCCCGACGTGATCCGGACAAAAATGCCCTATTTTTTTCAGAAGTATCTATTTACACGGGTCGCAAAAAAAAGAGCGCTGAAAATTGCACACGATTACGCCAAAATTGGTGGAAAATCCCCCATTTATGACGATACAGAAATGCTCGCACAAGAAGTCCGGACCTTAACTGGGCGTTTGACCTTCACATTCCACCGCTATCTTCCTGCAACGCACAAAGACTCTATAAAAAAAATCGCCCAGCACAACGGTGAAATCCTCGTTTTTCCTCTTTTTCCGCAATTTAGCTTTGCAACGACGGGAAGCATTGCCCGTTTTTTGGGCAAAGTACCCTGCAAGCTCCGCTGGATCAAGTCCTATGCTGCGCACCCTGCCTATCTTCAAGCCATGCACACGTGTTTGCGCGTTTTTTTGGAGCAACACAGGCTGCAAGAAGAAGAGGTAGCCTTATTGTTCTCAGCGCATGGCTTGCCTCAGGAATTTGTCGACACTGGCGATATTTATGAACAGGAGTGCAAAAAGTCATTCCATGCGCTCTCCCAGTGTTTTCCCCGTGCGATTGCGCAGCTTGCTTATCAATCCAAATTTGGACCCGAAGAGTGGTTAAAGCCCTATACAGACGAAATGTGCATAAATCCCGCATGGTGCAAAGAAAGAAAAACCGTCGTCATTGTGCCTCTTTCCTTCACTTCGGATCACATTGAGACGCTTTTTGAAATTGAAGCGCTGTACCTTCCCCTTTTGCGCGAAAAAGGATTTCTTGCGTTGCGCTGTCCAGCTCTCAACTTACGCAAAGATTGGGTGCAGGCCATCTGCCAAATCTTGCAGGAAAAACACTTGTTCCAAACCTCTAGATTAATCCGAACATAAGATTAGAAGATCGGGCGCAGATTAAAGAGAAAACATGATAAACAGGATCAGCATGTCTCTTCTTTGCAAAACGGAAAATTTTTTCACCACAGAGATAAGAACCACAGAGGAATAAAAATGATAAAACGATGGAATGATATGAAGGATAAATAAAAAAAATATCCATCATTACATCATTGTATCATTCTTATCATGTTTTCTTCTCTGTGGTTTTTCTCTTCACTTCTGCATTCTGACTTCTAAAGAAAGATTGCCTTCAGCAAGAAATAGCATAAAATGCATGTGAGGGCACTTGCGGGAATCGTCACAATCCACGACAAAATGATATCGCGGACTGCGCGCATATTGAGGGCGCTTAATCCGCGCCCGAAGCCTACTCCCAAAACAGCCCCCACAAGGCAGTGGGTTGTGGAAATGGGAAGTCCTAGTTTGGAAGCAAGGAGGATCGTCGTGGCCGCGCCAAATTCTGCACAAAATCCCCGTGTTGGGGTCAGTTCTGTGATTTTTTTGCCGATGGTTTCCATCACGCGCCAGCCATATGTGGCAAGACCTATGACGATGCCGATTCCGCCAAAGGCAAGAAGCCAAACAGGAACCTCTGCTTTTCCCGCGATCGTGCCATTGTTGATGATATCGAGAACGGCAGCAATAGGCCCGATTGCATTGGCCACATCATTTGCCCCATGAGCAAACGCGACAAAGCACGCCGAGAGAATTTGCAGATAGCCAAAAAGTCTTTCCACAATGCGGTATTCAGAAGTTTTTTCTACAAAACTCGTCTCTTTGCGCAATTCTTGAGAAAGCGAGCGCACTTGATCTACGAGATTTCCCACACGATCATGGGTTGTATCGACCGAAGAAACCTGCACCCTTTGTAGGTGTTTTAGGGCCTTTTCTAGGCTGACAACATGCTGGGGCAAATGCCGTGCTTCTTGAGGTTCGGTGGTGGCAAGGAAGGTGAGTTTACGCAGAATTAAATAGCAGATGGCCGAAGCCATAAGCCCTACAAAAAGGGCAATGGCAAGTGTTTGAGGAAAAGAAAACTCGAGCTCTAAATTTTCCAGTCCATTTAACAAAAGACTCAACGTAAACGTGGTAAACACAATAAAAATCAGAAGCGGCAGCAATTTTTTTGTCGCTTCTTTGGGATTCATGGCGTAGAGGATTTTTTTCTGCAGCACGCTAAAAATAGTATAAGAAAAAAGACCGCTCAACACAGGAGAGATGACCCAGCTTGCTGCAATGGAAGAGACCTCTTTCCACTCGATGGCTGCCACCCCTCCGATGAGGGCACCAAAACCTAAAATGGCCCCAACAATTGCATGAGTAGTCGAGACGGGCCAGCCAAAAAAAGAGGCAATCTGCAGCCAGATCCCCGTGCCGAAGAGAGCTGCGCACATCCCCAGAATGAGCACGATGGGCTGGTTATGGAAAAGATCAAGATCGATCAGCCCCGACTGCATCGTTTCTGTGACAGGAGCTCCTACAAAAAAGGCTCCGCAGAATTCAAGGACAGCGGCGATGCACACCGCTTTTTTGAGCGTGAGGGCACCTGAGCCTACCGACGTCCCCATCGCATTGGAGACATCATTGGCCCCAATGTTCCACGCCATGTAAAAACCTACGGCGAGGACGAGGAATTTCAGGATTAGCTCAAGTTCCATTCCATTCCAAATTACTTCAGTTCTAGGACCATCCGAATACGGTTTGCGAGTTTTTCCGAAAGATTAGCGAGAAGATAGATCTCTTCGATTAATTTTTGCCAGAGAAAAAAATCGGGAGCAGAAAGTTCCTCGCCCGAAGAAAAAAGCTGGCGCATCAGGGCGCGCTGTTGCAGATCCACTTCATGCTCTTTGTAGGCGCTTTGCATGACCATTTCTTTGACTTTTTCCGCTTCGATCCCGCCAAAAGAGGATTCCAAAAGCTCGTCAATCTCTTCAATGATGTGTTTCGCATGCCAGAAAACTTCTGAGCTCTTTTTAAAAAGAGCTTGGAGTTCTTGAGGAAAATTTTTAAACAACACAAGAGGACGCAGCGTGAGAAGAATGCCAATGTCTTCGGTTTTGTCAGCAATGCTGTCTTGCAGCGCTAAAATCTCTAAAAAATGGCCCCGGTCGATCGGCAGAAAAATGCTTTTGGGAAGATGGTTGCGGATGTCATTTTTTGTGATGTCCGCCTCGTGCTCAAGCTCGGAGAGTTTTGTCACGAGCTTTTCAATTTTTTCGCGATCTGCACGCGGCAGAATTTCAAAAACAGAAGAGAGTTTTTCCATGCAGCCCGCCACTTTATCCATGTGGCTTTTGAGCGGCTGGAACGGCGATTTACCAAAGAGTCGTGCAATTGTAAGCATGGTTAGAAGTTATCTGAATCTGCGCTGTTTTTCAAGAGCAAGGATTTTTCCTTGTCTTTCAGCGCACGAAAACTCCCTACAGGAATAGAGCCCAAAGTCAGCGCGCCGATGCGGATACGCTCAAGGGAAAGAATAGTCAAGCCCGCGTTTTCGACCAAAAGCCGCACTTCACGCTTTTTTCCTTCCATCACGACGATTTTCAATGTGCCTTTGCGCATTTTTGTCACACGCACCGGCTTGACCCAGCACTTTTCCACTTCTGTGCCACGGGAAATCGCCGCCAGATGCTCATGAGACACTTCCCCTTCGACTTTCACTAAATACTCTTTTTGGATGCTGTTAGAAGGATGAATGACTTTTTGGGCAAAATGTCCATCATTGGTCACAAGAAGAAGCCCCGTCGTATCGCGATCCAAACGCCCCACGGTAAAAAGCCTTTTGCCTTCTGCTTCAAATAAATCGACCACAAGTTTTTTTGTGCCCAGACGCTTGCTCGAACAAATGCAGCCAGTCGGTTTGTTGAGAATATAATAAACTTTTTCTTCTTCCTGCGTGACAAACCGGCCGCTCACACGGATTTGATCTTCTCCCCAAGAAACAAGCGTTTGCGGCACGCGCACAGTCTGTCCATTCACCTGCACTTTACCCGCAAAAATGAGCTCTTCACACGCCCTGCGCGAGGCGACTCCCGCCGCTGCCAATGCTTTACTTAATCTTTTTTTCATTTCACCCTGCTGCATGTAAAAGCCTTGCGACGGTTCTTAAAGTGGGATTTGCACCCCTTGAAAAGCTATGGTAAACTGTTGAAGAAGGGAGCTTGCCACTTTTCACAAGATCTGCCTTTTTTGTAATTAATAAATAACCCTCTAAAATTTCTAACGCACTTTCCACATCATCTTCTTGAAGTGCTTGAAAAAAAGTGGTCGCAACTAAAGTAAAATTATCAAGCTCATCGGTTGAATGAAACTTTTGAATTCTAACGCCCTTTTTAAGATGACTTATTGGGTAATTTGCAAAGTGAAAGCCGCGCTTTTTTGATATCTTTTTCTTGTGCATTTTTCAATTAACCCGTCTTTTAGTGCCTTACAATCCCCAAAATGTCCTTCGCTTTCAATCTGAAAAAGACGCTTTCTGATTAAAAGCCTTTCTTTAATTGGCAAATTTTCTAACCAGTTAGAAAATTGCGAAATAGCAGCAATTTCAATCTTCATTCAGAATACCAGATTCCAATTTATTGGAATAGGTTAACTTCGAAAAAAGGATTAAGTAAATTTTTTATTCATAAGATCTAGTTTTTTCTGGGAAAATGGTCGGCTTAAGACTATAATCCTTCCTTTTAACGGAGGTACTTAAATGGACATTGAACACCACGCACAGATCGATCTTCCTCGCCAGCAAGAACTCACGTATGGAATTCCCTACGACACCCGCCCCATGGAAGGAGAGCTCGGCTTAGGGCAAAAGGTGGTTTTTCATGGGGGTATCGCCCTGTGCAACCACACTGAAAGACCCATCGCTGTCCGCGAGGATTTTTTGCTCCACCGTGGAGGCTATCATCTCACGATTTTTGACTTAGAAACAGGTGAGATGCTCCTCACTTCTTCTTCTCCGATGAACACAGCGTATTTTTTCATCAAATTAGAAGATGGGTACTATCTAGAAAAGCTCCCACCGAATACATAAAGAATATTATGGCCAAACTCGTCATGCTTCGGCATGGGCAATCTCTGTGGAACAAGCTCAACCTCTTCACGGGGTGGGTGGACGTTCCTCTATCTCAAGAAGGGATTGAAGAAGCTCTTATCGCGGGGAAAAAAATTGCCCACATCCCTTTCGATGTGATTTTTGTCTCTTCGCTTGTCCGCGCACAGATGACCGCTTTTTTGGCGATGAGTGTGCGCAAAGATAACAAAGTGGCCTGCATGCTTCACTCTAGAGAAGGAAAGCTCGAAAAATGGGGCCATGTCTACAGTGCTGAGACAGAAAAAAGCTGCATCCCGGTCATCGAAGCGTGGCAGCTCAATGAACGCATGTACGGGAAGCTCCAAGGTCTCAATAAGCAAGAGACAGTGCAAAAATATGGCGAAGAACAGGTGAAACTCTGGAGACGCAGCTATGATGTCGCACCTCCTGAAGGAGAAAGCCTAGCCATGACAGCGGAAAGAACTCTTCCCTATTTTAAACAAAAAATCCTTCCCTATCTTGAAGAAGGAAAAAATGTCTTCATCTCGGCACACGGAAATTCGCTGCGTGCAATCGTCATGTTTCTGGATTCTTTAAGTCATGAAGAGGTCGTCTTGCTCGAGATCGGAACCGGGGTTCCTCTCCTGTATGAATTTGAGAGAGGCTCATGGAAAAAATCGGTTGTTTAGATCTCTTTTTCTTTGCGAGCGGATCTCAAGCCATCCACGAGGTGTTTTTCCACACGTACTTAAATCACATCCGCGAGACAGGACGAACACATGTCTTGACACTCCCCAACGAAATTGCCCCCATTTTACGCGAGACAAAGCACCTGGAAAAATTGGGCTGCAGTTGCAAATTCCTTCCCGAAGAAGTCGTCACAGTGAAAATTTTGGAAGAGCAGATCCGTGCGCGCACCGCACTGGTTTCGCTTTCTTGGGTGCACCCTCTTTCGGGCGTCGTGCAACCGATCGGTGAAATCGGCACTTTTTTACGCGAAAAAGAGGTGCTTTTTCACGTCGATATCAGCCACGGAATTGCTGCGCTCTCCTTGCCAGAGTTTCCCTGTGATTTCATCACTTTTGAAGGAACAATTTTTGGTGCGCCGGAAGGAACCGGAGGACTTTTTACCGACAAAAAATGGAACTTTGAAGAAGAAAAAAATGCAGCGGGCCGCACAGCTCTTGTATGCGCTTTAGAAAAAGCGCACAAAAATCATGACCACATGGCTACAGAAGTTGCGCGCTTGAAAAACAAGCTTGAAAGCGCGCTTCCTGAGGCTTGTGTTCTTGGCACACAATATGCGCGTGCCCCGCACATCATCGCCTTAGACTTCCCAGGTGTGCATCAAGATATGCTCGCATACACCCTAAAAAGTCAGGGAGTTTTGGCCACGCCCACCCACCACACCCATTCAAGCCTCAGCTTCACCCTTTCCAATCACACGACTGAAGAAGAAATCGATGTTCTGTCAGAAAAAATCCGCACTGCCGCACACAAACTCAAACCCTACTCCGCATGTTTGGAAAAAAATTAAAAGCCTTAATCGATAGCCCTAAACACATTGGCACCCTCGAAGAGCGAGAAGGCATGCGCCTGGCAACGGGCCTGTCTATGGGCCTTTCTCAAGATACAGGCCGCATCCTCAAACTCTTCCTTCTCGTTGATCTCGCAGATGGGGTCATTGCCGATGCCAAAATTCAGGTATTTTGCCCACCCGTTCTGCTCGGTGCCGCAGAAGGGGCCTGCACACTTGTCTTGCGCAAAAACATCCTGCAAGCGCGCAGAATCACAGCCGAACTTTTGGACAAGCACCTAGAATGCACCCTTTCTCCCCAAGACTCCAACTTCATTCTCGAAACCATCGAACAGGCAACCGACACGTGCATGGACATTTCTGTGATCGAAGGCTACAGCGCACCCCCTATTTCTAACGATCAAGGGGAATCCCAAATCTACCCCCACTGGGAAACCCTTCCCACCGCCCAAAAACTTGCCATCATCGAAGAGGTCATCTCCAGCGAAATCCGCCCCTACGTCGAACTCGATGCCGGCGGCGTACAAGTAAAAAATTTACTCCACAACGAAGTCATCATCGCCTATTCGGGCACCTGCACAACCTGCTATTCTGCAACCGGTTCCACCCTAAGCGCCATTCAAGAAATTTTGCGACGAAAAATCCATCCCGATCTCGTCGTCACCCCAGATTTATCTAGAGAAATACCCCAAAAATAGAGTAAACTATATCTCTCTAGAATTTATAGGAGGACGACCTCATGGGTTTCATTGCAAAAAAGTCTTGTCTTGCTTCGGTTATGCCCGAGTACCAACTTGAACGTGCCAATGCGCACTGGACCGGAGCCTATGATCCCCGCTTAGCAAGTCTGTACCAGTGGATCCACTTCACAGTAGCCATTGCCACCGCATTTCCTCTGATTGGCGCAGTCGTGGCTTTCGTCGACGCCTGCGTCTCCAGGATTTTTTGCCTAAGCACGCCGCGTACCCCTGCTGCGCAACCTTCTGCACCTCTTGCTTCCCGCAGCCCGATACCGCTCAATCAACAT
>CAZLDZ010000019.1:6616-14724 GCA_964558435.1 uncultured bacterium | reverse complement strand
CGCCCACTCTTTCGGGTGGATAAGCGCAGAGGGTGCGGCTTGCGGCGCAGATCGGCTCAGGTCTTGTGGGAACGACCTATGTTCTGGATGAGCCTTCGATTGGGCTGCATCCGCGCGATAATCTCAAGCTCTTGTCTTCGCTGAAAGCTCTGCGCGATCGCGGAAACACGGTCATTGTGGTGGAACACGATGAGGAGACGATGGAGGAAGCCGATGAAATTGTCGATGTGGGGCCGCTTGCAGGAGAGCTCGGAGGGGAAATTGTCGCCCAAGGAGGTGTGCACGACCTTGCTTTAGAGCCAAAATCGCTGACGGGGGCCTATCTTTCTGGGAAACTCAAAATTGAAGTTCCCAAAAAACGGCGCAAGCTGACAGAAAAATTTCTCACGATTGAAAAAGCCGAGCACCACAACCTCAAGGGGATTACAGTAAAAATTCCTCTGGGAATTTTTGTGGCCATCACGGGGGTTTCAGGGTCTGGGAAATCTTCTCTCATTCTAGACATTCTGTTTCCGGCTCTTGCCAACAAGTTTCACGATGCGCAGCACAGCGTGGGCAAACACAAAAAAATCCTCGGCGCTGACGCTCTTGATAAAGTCATTGCGATCGACCAGTCCCCGATTGGAAGGACGCCGCGCTCCAATCCTGCCACCTACGTCAAGGCCTTTGATGAGATCCGCGATCTTTTTGCTCAGCTTCCTCAAAGTAAAGCGCACGGCTACAGCGTGGGGCGTTTTAGCTTTAATGTGCTTGAAGGCTCCTGCCCGCACTGTAGTGGCATGGGCATGACGCGCATCGATATGGATTTTATGGAAGATGCGTGGGTGATATGCACACACTGCAGTGGAAAGCGCTACGATGAAAAAACTCTTTCTGTCCTCTTCCGTGGGAAAAACATCCACGATGTCCTTGAAATGACGGTGAAAGAAGCGCTCGATTTCTTTTCTTCCATCCCTTCGATTAAAAAGAAGCTGGAACTTCTTTTGGCTGTCGGTCTCGACTACATGAAAATCGGCCAGCCTTCTCCCACACTCTCTGGAGGAGAAGCCCAGAGAATTAAGCTGGCAAAAGAGCTTGCCCGCCCCTCAACGGAGGGCACGCTCTACATTTTGGATGAGCCGACAACAGGGCTGCATTTTCATGATCTTGCAAAACTCCTTTCGGTTGTGCAGAAACTGGTGGAGCGGGGCTCAAGCCTCATCGTCATCGAACACAACATGGATCTTGTAAAATGCGCAGACTGGATCATCGATCTTGGCCCTGAAGCTGGAATGGAAGGGGGCGAAATCGTGGCTGAAGGCACCCCCGAAGAGATTGCTACACAAGATTCGGCCACAGGAAAAGCTTTGAAGGCCATTTTTTCCAAAAAGAAGAAAAAACAACTCAAAAAAACCGAAAGTTTTGCAGAAGCAAAAGAAATTGTCGTTGTGGGGGCAAATCAAAATAATCTCAAATCGGTCAATGTTCAGCTGCCGCGCAACAAAATCATTCTGTGCACAGGGCCCTCCGGCTCAGGAAAAAGTTCCTTTGCTTTTGAAACAGTCTATGCAGAGGGACAAAGGCGCTACGTAGAATCGCTTTCTGCATTTTCGCGTCAGTTTGTCCATCAAATGCCGAAACCCAAAGTCGAGAGCATTGAAGGGCTCTCTCCATCGATTGCCATCGAACAGACAAGCCACGGAAGAAACCCCCGCAGTACCGTGGGGACGATGACGGAAATTTACGATTTCTTGCGCGTCCTGTATGCCCATTTAGGAACAGCTTATAGTCCGGAAAGCGGAAAGGCTTTGCGCGCCATTTCTAAAGAATCGGTCGTGAACGAACTTCTCAAGCTCCCGGCTGGAACCTCTTTAAAAATTTTGGCTCCTTTAAACGCAAAAAAAACTGTGTCCTGGGAAGAGCTTTTGGGATCGGGCTATTTAAGAATTCGCTTAAACAAAGAGTACTTTGAGCTCGACGCACCGATCCCCTTTGATGCAGGAAGAAAAAACGAACTAGAACTTGTCATCGACCGTTTAAAGGTCGAGGAGAAAGCACGTCCAAGACTTTTAGAAGCCGTTGAAAAAGCACATGAAATCGCACAAGGGCTGATTGTGGTGGCGCTTGATGACGAAGATCTCTTGTTCAACCTCACATTTGCAGACCCTGACACGGGAAAAGCCTACCCGCCCATTACGCCCCACACTTTTTCTTTCAACACGCAGCAGGGCATGTGCCTGGATTGCCTCGGATTGGGGATCCAGTATGGCGCAGATCTCATGCGCTACAAAGAATTTGCTAAATTAACACCTCTTGGCCTTGCGTATCTTTTGTGGAAAGAGAATGCTACAGAAGAAGCGATCCATCTCTTTCTTGCCTTTTTGAAGGAAGAAAAAATCCCTTCTCGCGAGCGCCTGGATGAGCTTCCTCCGCAAAAACTCAATCTTTTGATGCATGGAAGTCACAAGGAATTTTCTCTTGAGAGAAAAGGATTAAAATTTCGTTTCCGTGGACTTGCCTCCGTTTTTTCCAAAGCAGCAAAATCCGGCGGAAGAAGTTTGCGCGAGAACCTAGTGCCGCTGCTGGATAAATCGACATGCCTCTCCTGCCAAGGGACCCGGCTTAATCCCCTGGCTCGTCACGTGCGTATCCAAGACCTTTCCATCGCCGATTTTTGTAATCTACCCGTAAAAAATGCTCTGGATTTTGCACAAGCGCTCAAAATGGATTCGGCTTTCCTTGAAGAGCCGCACAAACAAATCTGCTCACGCTTGCATTTTCTTGTGGAAATGGGCTTAGGTTACATCTCTCTTGCGCGCGCAGCCCCTACGCTGAGCGGAGGCGAAGAACAGAGAATCCGTCTCAGTCGAGAATTGGGAAGCGGACTTTCCGGCTGTTTGTATGTTCTTGACGAACCAACCATCGGCCTGCATCCCCACGACAACGAAAAACTCAATGCTGCACTCCTGAAACTTAAAAATCTCGGCAACACACTCGTCCTCGTCGAACACGATCCTCTAACGATCCAGATTGCCGATTACATTTTAGATTTTGGACCCCATGCAGGAATTGCCGGGGGAAAAATTGTTGCTCAAGGGACCCTGAAAGAGATCCTCAAAGATCCCCACTCTTTAACCGGCGCTTACCTAAGTGGCCGTAAAACTCTACAAGCGCCCAAAAAAAGACGGAAAGCCAAAGATTGGATCACGATTAAAAATGCCACACTCCACAATTTAAAAAATCTCACGATTAAAATCCCCACAGGCGTCTTTTGCGGAATTAGCGGCGTATCGGGCTCGGGAAAATCGACCCTCATCCGAGAAATTCTAGAAAGTGGTGTGCAGGAAGCACTCCTTAAGAGAAAACCTGAAGTAGAGCTTGCCCACGCACAACTGGAAAATCTAGCTGTTTTTGAAAAACTGATCGTGCTCGGTCAAAACCCTCTTGGCCAAACGATGCGCGCAGACATCAGCACCTACAGCGATCTTTTAACATCCTTGCGCCACTTTTTTGCCGATCTTCCTCTTGCCAAAGCGCGCGGACTACAAGCCAAACATTTTAGTTTCAACCACCGCAAAGGCATGTGCACGACATGCTGGGGACTTGGCACAAAACAGATCCATCTTCAATTTCTTCCCTCTGTCAAAGTCGTTTGTGAATCGTGCTCAGGATTCCGCCTAAACCCTGTGAGTCTTCAAGTCACCTACCGCGAAAAACACCTCGGCGAAATCTTAAACATGACTGTGGATGAACTCAAAAAATGGGACGTGCCTCTTCCAAAGCTTACGCGCATTCTCGATACTTTAATTTCTGTAGGACTCGGTTATTTAAAACTCGATCAGGAAGTCTCGTCCCTTTCAGGAGGAGAAGCCCAGCGTCTCAGGCTGAGTAAAGAGCTTGCCAAGCGCTCTTCCGGAAAGACTCTTTATCTTCTCGACGAGCCGACCACCGGTTTGCATTTTGAAGACATCGCCAAACTCCTTCCCATTTTCCACCATCTTGTAGACAAAGGAAATTCTTTGCTTGTCATCGAACACAATCTCGACATTTTAGCGCATTGCGATCACATCATTGATCTCGGTCCCGAAGCCGGCGCACAAGGAGGGAAAATTGTGGCCGAGGGAACACCCGAAGAAATCGCACAGAAAGCGCACTCTTTTACGGGGAGGTTTTTGAAAAAGCATTTCGCTTCTTATAAAAGTGATTCGCGAACAGCGTCAGAAGAAAGCAGCCGCATGTGATGAGAGCGATGACCCCCCAACCCATCCAAGACAGCGGAATGACGTAGAAGAATTTTTGCAGGGGTGAAAAATACAAGACTAGTAAGTGAAGTCCCAAGGAAAGCGCAAGAGCTGCCACGAGAAATTTATTGGACAGAAAAGGTGTAGAAAATAAGGATCTGATCGATTGGACTTTGGCAAGTTCTAAAACGATCAGGGTTGTGAGTGCCATTGTCTGTCCCATTTCGGGATTTATGCGCGCGCCCCAATAAAAAGCAACAAGTGTCCCCACAGCAATGATGCCGCTTGTGCTGAGAAGATAAAGAACCAGAGGCCAAGGAAGAAGACTATCTTTTACATGGCGAGGCGGATGCTTCATCACACGCGGGTCGGGAGGATCAACCGCAAGCGCAATCGCTGGAAGTCCATCTGTGACTAAATTCATCCAGAGAATCTGAATAGGTAAAAGTGGGAGGATGAAAGAACCACTTGTACTCAACATCGGAAACATCAGCGCAAAAAAGATCACGAGAATTTCTGCCATGTTCGCGGCAAGAAGATAACTGACAAACTTCATGATGTTGTCATAGATTGTTCTTCCCTGCTCGACCGCGGACACGATCGTGGCAAAATTATCGTCTAAAATCACCATGTCTGAGGCTTCTTTTGTGACATCACTTCCACGCATGCCCATGGCAAGACCGATATCGGCTTTGCGAATCGCAGGTGCGTCATTGACCCCATCTCCCGTCATCGCCACGACGTGTCCTTTGGATTTCCAGGCCTCAATGATCCGCAATTTATGCTCAGCGCTGACGCGTGCATAAATAGAAATATCTTCGATTTTTTCTCTGAGCTCTTGATCACTCATCTTGTCGAGCTGGCTGCCAACAAGTGCCTCCCCTTCCTTGTCAAGAAGCCCCAGCTCTTTGCCAATAGCAAACGCTGTGTCTTTATGATCTCCAGTGATCATCACAGGGCGCATGCCGGCAGCTCTACATTTTTCAATTGCACCTTTCACTTCTGGTCGTGGAGGATCAATCAGAGCCACCAAGGCTACAAAATGGAGGTTTTTCTCAAGAGATCCATTCCCATAAGCAAAGGCAAGTGTGCGCAGCCCCAATTTTGCAAATGATTGGTTTTGTTTAAGCAGCTCGGTGCGTTCTTGATCCGCAAGCGCACAGCTATCAAGAATGATTTCAGGCGCCCCCTTAGAAAATAACACTTCTCCTCCGTTCTCTTTGAGAATCACACTCATCCGTTTGCGTGTGGAATCAAAAGGAATTTCGCGGACGAAATTTTTTTCGAACTGTTTTTTTTCAAGGCCGGCTTTTTTTGCAAAAAGTAAAAGGGCAGCATCTGTTGGATCTCCGATGATTTTATCGTGAGAAAGTTCTGCGTCATTACAGAGAAGGGCAATCTTAAAAACTAAATCAAGATCCGCATCACGAGGAAGTGTTTTGTGCACCTCAAGAATCTTTCCTCCGACAAACAGCTTGGTCACGGCCATCTCATTTTGCGTGAGCGTTCCCGTCTTATCGGTGCAAATCACCGATGTACATCCCAGCGTTTCTACAGAAGAAAGACGGCGCACAAGGCTTTTTTCTTTTGCCATCTTTTTGACACCCACCGCAAGCGCAATGGTCACAATCGCCGCAAGCCCCTCAGGAATGGCAGCAACCGCCAAACTGATAGCTGTCATGAACATGTCAAAAAGCGCATAGCCACGCAAAAATCCAACCACAAAAACCAGGAAAACAGTGATCGCAAAAATCACAATCAAACGATGTCCGAGTTGGATGAGACGCTTTTCAAGAGGCGTTTTCTCTTGTTTCGTTTGACGCACAAGTTCGGCAATTTTCCCCAGCTCACTTTGTGTAGCCGTCTCTGTGACGATCATTTTTCCTCTGCCACGCACCACATGCGTCCCCCAAAAAAGCATGTTCGTACGATCTCCAAGAGGAAGATCTTCTTCAAGAAAGGCGTCCTGTGTTTTTGCAATGGGAGTCGATTCCCCCGTCAGAGCCGCCTCTTGAGTCATGAGTTCTGCAAAATACACGATGCGCCCATCTGCAGGAACCATGTCCCCCGATTCCACCACGACCAGATCTCCAGGAACAATCTTTCGCGCCTCGATCGATTTGAGCTCTCCACCGCGTACCACTTTAGCAGTCGGCTTCACCCATTTACGCAGCGCCTCGATTGCGCGTTCTGCGGCATATTCTTGAAAAAATCCCAAGAAGGCGTTGACGATGATAATAACCCCGATCACGACCGCATCTGCCCACTCCCCCAAAAAAATAGAGAGAACCACAGCAGCCGCAAGAACCCCCACCAAAAGATTCGCAAACTGACCAAAGAAAAGCCCCAAAGCCGAAAACCTACGCCCCTCTTTCAATTCATTTGGACCATAGTGCGCAAAACGCCGCTCGGCTTCGGCATCAGTAAGCCCGAGCTCATGATTCGTATCTAGCTCGCGCTCAACCTCTTCCAGAGTTCTTTGCCAGGAGGATTTCATCCCTCCTTCTATAAACTAAAAATTAAAATATATCTAGAAATCTATCCGCTAATAAACACGCTTACAGTGCGTAATCGATAGAAAATCCGGGAAAGGCATTTTTAATCTTCGCAAGAATTTTCAAGGTAGGATTGCATTTTTTTGCTTCAAGCCTTTGGTAACTGTAAAGGTCTGGGAACCCCATTTTTTTTGCAGCTTGGCTTTGTGTTAGTTTATGTTTAATTCGATAGTAACGCATCATGAAAGAAAAAGCGATTTGCGGGTCTAAGGAAATTTCAACAATACTTTTAGTGAGACGGATTTTTTTAGGTAATGAAGCAAGCTCTTTTGAATCTTCCGGCTCTTCAATATACAAATTTAGGGCTTCCTCCATATTGCTATGGAGTTCGTTCAAATTATCTCCCTGCGTAATACAACCCTTCAATTCAATACAATGAGCTGAATATCCATCTTTTTCTTTTTTAATCTTGAAGTGGTACTTCATTTTATGCCTTTCTTAAAAGCTTTCGTAATCCGTGTTCTGTGCCCGTTTTTAATTCTTTATGATTAGGAACAATGACTGTAGGTTTGCCCTTCTTTTTTAATTTCCAATGGCTTCCTTTCCCCCCGCCAGGAACAAGTTCATAACCAGCTCCCAGAAAAAGCTTACACATCTCTTTTCCACTAATCGGCACACTTAGCTCCTTTTTATACCAACTCTAGTTGGTAAAGTCAACTCCTCATGAAGAAGACAGGCAAAACACATTGTTATCGATGTCTTTGAAGAGCGCATAGACTCCCCAAGACTCTTGGGTGGGAGGTTGGACAAATTCCACTCCTTTGCTTTTGAGATCTTGGTAGGTTTTTTCGATGTCGGGGCTGGTAAAGATCACGTTGGAAGATGTGCCGATCCGGTTTTCATGGCCTTCTGCTGTAAAAAGAACGACTTGGGTGTCGGCATTGGGGATTTGGAGTTCGATCCAGCGCTGGCCACCGCCGAAGCCCACATCGACGAGGACTTTAAAACCGAGTTTTTCTGTATAGAATTTGAGTGCTTTATCTTGATCTTTAACGGGAATGGTGACGTGTTTGATACCTGAAATCATCGTGGCCCTCCTTGTTTTTATACCAATTATCAGAAATAACATGCAAAAAGGAGCAGCGGATTTTGCCGAGGACCAAAGCCTGGAGCGAGGCGGCAACTTGAGGAAAGTTGTCCCGAGTGAAGGCGAAGGCCCTCGAGGTAAAAGCCTGCGCTCAATTTTGTATGGTATTTTTGATAATTGGTATCAGGAGGACATTTTATTACAACTTAGCTGTTCTTTGCAAGAGGAGGGCGTCGGCAAGCACGAGGGCGCTCATCGCCTCGACTACGGGGACAGCGCGGATGGCCACGCAAGGGTCATGACGGG
>CAZLDZ010000019.1:0-6516 GCA_964558435.1 uncultured bacterium | reverse complement strand
CTCATCGCCTCGACTACGGGGACAGCGCGGATGGCCACGCAAGGGTCATGACGGGCATGGGGTGGAACCTGAAAGGTCTTTTTTTCTCCCTGTGTCGTCACGGTTTCCTGAGGGTGGCGTATACTCGATGTGGGTTTAAAGGCGATGCGCATGAACAGGGGGGCGCCTGTGCTGATGCCGCCCAGAGTTCCACCGGAGGTGTTTGTTTTTGTTGTGGGCTTTCCTTGTTCATCGAGGGTGAAGGGATCATTGTGCTGCGAGCCCTGCATGCAGGCAGCATGAAACCCTTCTCCAATTTCAAAGCCTTTTGTCGCAGGAAGCGAAAGCATGGCTTTTGCGAGATTGGCCTCGAGTTTTTCGAAAAGAGGGTCCCCCAAACCTATGGGAAGTTTAGAGGTTTCAACCGTGACGATCCCTCCCACTGAGTCCCCTTGTGATTTTACAACTTCTAAAAGAGCGAGCATTTTTTGTTCTGTTTCACGATGGGGGCAGAAAATGGCGCTTTTGTAGGAAGGATCGACTTGAGAAATCTGGACATCGCCTACCTGAGAAAGATAGCCGTTTACACGAATATCAAAATGCATGAGCAGTTTTTTTGCGACGGCGCCAGCAGCAACACGACACGCTGTCTCGCGTGCAGAAGCTCTTCCCCCTCCGCGGTGGTCAAAAATGCCATATTTTTGAACGTAGGTAAAATGGGCGTGACCTGGACGATAGAGGTCTTTCGTCTGGTCGTAGCTTGTGCTGTCGACATCTTTGTTGTAGAGGATGATGGAAATGGGAGCGCCCGTTGTTTTTCCTTGAAACACACCTGAAAGGATTTCGGCTTGATCTTCTTCTTTGCGCGGCGATGTATAGACGCTGTATCCCGGACGGCGGCGCGCAAGCTCTTGGTGAATGTCTTCTTCCCCCAGAGTTAGCCCAGCGGGGCACCCATCGATGACGACACCGATGGCTTTTCCATGGGACTCTCCCCAAGTCGTGATTTTAAATAGTGTGCCGAATGTATTGCTCAAATATAGGTGCTCGTTTTTCCCACATTTCTTCAAAGGCTTTTTCTGGATCCGAGCGCAAAAACGTCGGGATCGGCGGTGTCAAAAGCCTTGTTTTTACTTCGTGTTTTGGAAGAAAAAGATAGACGATTTTTCCTAAACCTTCAAGAAAGATGCGATTTTCTTGGGATAAAAGCGCACCTCCGCCAAGGGCAATAATCGCGTTTGTGACAGATTTAAGCTTGAGGACAGCTTTGGTTTCACAGCTACGGAAAGTGTCTTCGCCGAACATCTCGACAATTTCTGCACACGTTTTGCCCATCTCTTCTTCAATCAACTGGTCTGTATCGATGAAGCGAAGGCCTTGTTTCTCGGCCAGTTGTTTTCCAAGAGTACTTTTTCCTGAACGCTTAAACCCGCACAAAATGAGATTATTCAAGATGAGCTCCTAAAGCACGAAATTGCTCCACAAAATTTGGATATGTTTTGCGCGTGCAGTCTGCCTGCTCGATTTCTGATGCGCCATCAGCACCCAGCGCTGCCACGGCAAGTGATAGCGCGATGCGGTGATCCTGGTGCGAAAAGAGTTTAGCCCCCCGTAGTTTTGAAGGAAACACGATGAAGCCGTCGGGTCTTTCTTCGATGTGCGCGCCCATTTTTTTAAGTTCCTGTATGATCGCGCTGATGCGGTCGGATTCTTTTTTTCGTGCAATTGCGCCGCCTACAACCTCGATAGGATCTTGCGCAAAGCAGCCTAAAGACGCCCACAGAGGAAGCATGTCAATTGTGGAATTGACATCGAGTTTTCCTCCGCGGATCACGCTTTTCTTCACGATGAGCTCGTTTTTTGTCATTTCTATCTTGGCTCCTAGATTTTGGAGCATCTCGATAAACGCTTTGTCGCCTTGAGCATCGCTAAAATCGAGATTTTGTACTCTGATTTCGCCCCCTGCGATGAGCGCCGCTGCAATAGGATACGCCGCGCTGCTAAAATCTGCAGGCACAGCATAGGAAAACCCCGCAAGACGCGCTTTACCTGAAAGGGTGTAGTGCGCATACCCGTTGCGTCGATAAGAGATCTTTAGTCGATCCAACCATGATAATGTCAGATCGATCCAGGGTTTTTCTCCAGGATTTGTCACAAAAACTTGCGTTTCTCCCTCCAAAAAAGAGGTGGCGATGAGAAGCGCAGAAACAGGTTGCGAGTCAACTCCAGAAATCGATACATGCCCTGCCTTAATAGGTCCCTGGATGCGGGCAGGCGCATACCCACTACCCTGCAAAGACACACAAGAAGCGCCGAGCTGATTGAGCCCATCTAAAAGAGGTTGCAAAGGTCGTCGTGTGGTAATTGATGCATCTCCTGTCAGAACTGTAGCTGTAGAAAGAAGCCCTGAAAGCGCACCGATCAAACGCAAAACAAGTCCCGAATTACCTGCATCAATGGGCTCTTTAGGGGGAATCAGATTCCCGGACGTTCCCTGCACGTGCACAACGTTTTCTTTACGCTCTACGCGCGCACCCAGCTGTGTCACGGCCTGGATCATCGCATCGGTGTCAGGAGAAGCAAGAAAGTTATGAATCTCTGTAGAACCGTGCGCCATCAGAGCAAACACAAGTGCGCGCAACGTGTGGGATTTTGAGGGAGGAACGTGGATGACTCCGCAGAGTGAACTAGGCTTTACACGTAAGCTGCTCATAACGCTCTAAGGCTCGCTCCAAAATTTCTGGTTCTAATGGGTGACAAAAGGTGCCTCCACACTCTAGAACTTTTCCAATCTCTGTTAGCACCACAAAATTTTTTCCTTTTTTATCATAATTCATGTGCGAAAAAATTGATGAACTATCAATAGCACAGAGAGGAAACTCTTCTAGAAGATTGAAAATTTTTAATATTACATCTTCTTTTAAGAAACCCAACTCACCACTCATGAGCGCCTCAATGAGCATACCCACGGCGACGGCATCGCCATGCGCACATGTGAATTCTGAGACTACTTCTAGCGCATGACCCACTGTATGACCGAAGTTGAGAATGTGTCTTCTTCCTCTGTCATGCGCATCTTCATTCACGATGTCAGTCTTCAAAGCAACACAGCGCCGGATTTTTTCCTCCAGAGAATCACAGGTGAGAAGTGCTGGATCCAACGTGAGCGCATATTTGATGATTTCCGCTTTTCCCGAACGCATTTCAGCTGCAGGCAACGTAGCAAGACACTCTGGATCGATGAGGATCAGTTCGGGCTGATAAAAAGTGCCGATTAAATTTTTTCCACACGCCGTGTTGACTCCATTTTTTCCCCCAACGCTTGCATCAACCATGCCGAGGAGTGTCGTGGGAATGAGGATGAGAGGAATGCCGCGCACGTAGGTCGAAGCAACGAACCCTCCAAGATCTGTCGTGACTCCTCCTCCGAATGCAATGAGCGCAGAATTTCGATCCATTTTAGCCTCAAGCATCCCATCTTCAATCCACTCTTTTGTCTTGCGCGTTTTTGACATTTCTCCAGGTGGAAAAACAAAAAAATGCATATCGAGACCACATGCCTCTAAAACCGGACGAAAAAACGATGCTACCGTCTCGTCTGTGACAACGGAAAAACGTGGGGCTATCTTTTTTAGCGCTTCGGAAAAGCGCCCATCTTGCAAAATTCCCTTCTCGATTATAATTCTGGTCATGCTTCTTTTCGTTGCCCGCTCCCTAAATGCGATCACACAGTCTCCACATCCTATCGATGGTGTGGAACTACGGTTCGATCAAATGGATTGTGAGGATGAGGTCAAAATCCAACAACTGCTCTCTTCTGTTTCCGTGCTTTTTACAGCGCGCGCGCCTTCTCAAATTGAAAAGCTTCTTAAACTCCATCCTCCCTACTTTGACCTGGCGCATGATACTTCTCCAGAGTTTTTAGAAAGTGTTGTGAAACGGTATCCCAAGACCCGATTTTTTCTATCGCATCACAATTTTGAGCACATGCCCGATCTTGAGAGCACACTACAAAACATGCTTTCTCCCTGGGCTTTTGGATATAAAATTGCGTGCAAAGCGTCATCGAGTATTGATGCGCTCAGGATGAGCGCCTTTGTTCAGGAAAAGACGAAAGCAGGTGTTCGTTTATCCGGAATTGCCATGGGAGAACAGGGGAGCTTTGCACGTGTTTTTGGTCCCATCGTCGGCAACTTTTTTGATTACACATCTAGCCCCCCTTTTTTGGGGCAGCTTTCTTTAGAAGAACTCCATGAAATCTACCACTACGGGAAACTTAACCCACAAACAGAAATTTTTGCTTTGATCGGGGATCCCGTCCATAAAAGCATGGGCCACCAGGTCCATAATCGTGCTTTTCTTGCAGAAAAACGCAATGCCGTCTACGTGAAAATCCCCATCAAAAAAGAAGAACTTGCCGATTTTTTTAAACTGGCGCGCGCACTTCCTTTTCGCGGGCTCAGCATCACCATGCCGCACAAACAAGAAGTTCTTGCGTGTTTGGACGCTATTTCCGAAGAAGCGCAAGCGATCGGCGCAGTGAATACCGTTCTTGTGAAAGAGGGCAAATTTTGGGGTTATAACACAGATGGAGAGGGTGCGCTAGTGGCCCTGGAAAAAATGACACCTATCCCTGGAAAGCACCTAGTGCTCCTGGGAGCTGGAGGCACTGCGCGCGCCATTGCTTATGCAGCACAAAAACTGGGGGCCCTTGTCACCGTCCTAAACCGCACAGAAAAACCAGGCTTTACCCACGGTCCTCTAGAAAAGCTTGAGCATCTTGACTATGATATCCTCATCCATGCAACCTCTATCGGCATGCTCGATGAAAATATTCCCATCGATCCCCGATGGATTCGACCGCAGAAAGCTGTCATGGATGTTGTCCTTGGAGAGACACCTCTCCTTGTAGAAGCGAAAAAAAAGGGATGTCTTGTGGTCACGGGAGAGAGCCTGTTTCTGGAGCAGGCCAAGCTACAGCGTAAAATCTGGTTTGCGGAAATTGACGCACTGACTATGGTGTGAATTATGTGGCGAGTCTGTTTTTTACTTTCCTTATTCTGTTTCTGCGGGTGTGTCAAACTCGACAAGCTCAATGAAGACATTGACCGCAGCAGCATGCTCATCACGAAAAACTCCGAAGCCGTTGAGCAAAGCACGCAGGCCATTTTATCGAACGCAGCAGCCATCCAAGGATCGACGACAGCCCTGGGGGCTCTCACAGGGTTTTTACCCCTACCGGCCATGGGTTTAATTTTGTTTGCACTACTTCTGCTCCCGTCACTACTCCTCGTTGTCTTTGTCTGCCGCTTCGAGCGCAAATTCAACACCCATCAGAGGAAATAAGCTTTTTACCACCGAGACAAGAACCACAGAGGAAGAAAAATTCTCTCTCTTCCTCTGTGGTTCTTGTCTCTGTGGTTTACTCTTACTTCTTATTTGCCCCAGAGGTCTTTGAGGCGTTTGGATCTGCCGGAGTTGGCTTCGTAGAATTTGTATCTCAAGGGATGCTTCTTGGCGTATTTTTGATGCTCTTCTTCGGCAGCATAAAAGTGCTTGGCAGGGAGAATTTCTGTGTGGATGGCGTTGATTTTTCCTGAACTCAAAATCTCTTCCTTTTTTGCCTCAGCAAGCCGTTTTTGCTCATCATCGAGGAAGAAAATGGCCGAACGGTACTGGCTTCCCTTGTCACAAAATTGCCCTTCGGCATCAAGAGGGTCGATGTTATGAAAAAAGGCGTTCAAAAGCTCTGAATAGCTAATTCTTGCAGGGTTATAGATGACTTCAATGGCTTCAAAATGTCCGGTTTTTCCTGTGCTGACCTGTTCATAGGTGGGGTCTTTTTTTTCTCCACCTATGTACCCAACACGTGTAGAAAGGACCCCTTTAAGTTTGTCAAAGACAGGCTGCATACACCAGAAGCACCCTCCAGAAAAAATGGCGGCTACTCCTTTTTGAGAAGCTGCACCCCCCTCATCTGTGCGCAAAAATAGTCTAAGAAAAAAAGAAAAGAGCTGCATAATAATGCCCATACAGCTTTGGAGAAATTTATGCCAGTAGAAGAGATGAGCGGTGCTTTTTTGACGAAACTCCTGGAAAAAAGCCTCGTCTGGCTGACCGATTTCTCACTACCCATGATCGCTTCCTACCATCTTCTGGTCGAAAACACCCTTATCAACGAGGTGCGCCCGGAAGCCTCACGCATGGAAAAGGTCGCCGATACTCTTCTGGCACCTTTCCACTACGTTTTTGCAGGAAGAGGTCAAGGATCTTTTCGTTTTGATTACGATTCCCACCTTCTTGTAAAAAGCACGGCATCACTTTTGACGCTTCCTCTCAGTGCTGCTGTGGGCCTACCGTTAAAAATTTTTGCTTCCCCTGTCAAAACAAGCGCGCCCCCTATTTCGCTCACGAGACTCCATTTTGGTTCTGCGATTGAAGAAGCCCTTCGCTCTCCCATTTATGCCAGGCGACCAGGCGATGAACATCATCTTGTCGAGGAAAAAGCTGCTCTTCGAGAAATCGCACGCGTCTTTA
>CAZLDZ010000018.1:10535-14735 GCA_964558435.1 uncultured bacterium | reverse complement strand
TTTGGATTCATCGAGCATTTCTTTCATTTTGTTAAGGACATAATCCACAACTTTATTGGCCCCGCGATAAATAATCTGATAAAAATGCACAGATGCTACAGGCTGAATTCCTTCCATGACAAACCTCTTTTTTAAAGCCAAAATTATGATCTTTTACCCGCATTTTTTCAAGCTTTATTCGTGAAAGAATTGTGAAAAATGCTCCTGCATCGGTATAAATTTAATTCATGCTGACATTTCAAAAATTGATTTCACAACTTTCAAGCTTTTGGGAGAAAAAAGGGTGTGTCCTGCACCTGGGCCATGACTTGGAAACAGGAGCCGGAACCTTTAACCCTGCGACGTTTTTGCGGTGTCTGGGCCCTGAACCCTACGATACAGCCTATGTGGAACCTTCCAGAAGACCTCAGGATGGGCGCTACGGAGAAAACCCCAACCGCGTGCAGCTCTTTCACCAGTATCAAGTCATTCTTAAACCTTCACCTCCTGAAGTCCAACAGTGGTATTTGGAATCCCTTTCTGCGATCGGTCTTGATCGGAAAAAACACGATATCCGCTTTGTGCATAGCGATTGGGAATCACCCAGTTTAGGTGCCTGGGGACTTGGGTGGGAGGTCTGGTGCGATGGGATGGAAGTTTCGCAGTTCACCTATTTTCAGGCGATCGCAAGTCTTCCCCTTCACCCCATTTCTGCTGAAATCACCTATGGTCTCGAGCGCCTCGCCATGTATGTGCAAAACGTGCATAGCATCTTTGATGTCCACTGGAATGAAAAATTGACTTTTGGTGACATTGCCCATGAAAGCGAAATCGAATGGAGTGCCTACAATTTTACAGAAGCAACAACCCAAATGTGGCTTAACCATTTTCAAGATTATGAACGTGAGGCAAAAAACCTCATTGCGCGCCACTTGCCCATCCCTGCCTATGATTTTGTCATTAAAGCTTCGCATGCCTTTAATATTCTCGATGCGCGGGGCGTGATCTCTGCGACCGAGCGCACAGGCTACATTGCGCGGATCCGCGATCTTGCACGTCTTGTGGGAGTGGAATACATCGCTTCTCGAGAAAAACTCGAATTTCCCCTGTTAAAAAAAGAAAAGGAAAAAAAGAAAAAGCACATCCCTTTTAAAGCCCCCAAAACATTTAATCCCAAAAAGCGCGAAGATTTTCTTTTGGAAGTCGGCTCAGAAGAGCTTCCCGACTCATTCATTCCTGTGGGTGCAAAAAGCTTAGAAAGCCTGATGCGTGCTTTTTTTCAAGAACATGAGCTTTCTTTTCAAGATCTGAAGGTTTTTGGGACGCCGCGCAGACTCGCCATCCTCGTAAAAGGACTTGCACATGGAACAGAAAACAAAAGAGTCGAAAAACGGGGTCCTCCCCTCACTCTTTGCTTTGATGGGGCAGGAAAACTCACGCAGCAAGGTCAAGGATTCTTAAAAGCTTGCGGCCTGTCTTCATGCACGCTTTCAGACATCCGTGCAAAAAAAGTGCGCGGACTCGATATTCGCAGCCTCAAAGATCAGGAATATCTTTTTGCAGAGCTTACCGTTACAGGAAAATCCACAGTGCAGCTTCTTCAAGAACATCTTGCAGAGCTCATTTTAAAGATCGATTTTCCCAAAAAGATGCGTTGGGGAAGCTCAGAGATTAGCTATGCAAGACCCCTGCGTTGGGTTACCTGTCTTTTTGGAAAAACACATATTCCTTTCTATGTGGGTGACATTGCTTCTGGAAAATACAGCTTTGGACACGCTCAATTAAAACCCCACAAGCTCCTCATCAAAAGCGCTGACAGCTACATTTCAACATTGAAAAAAGGCTGTGTGCTTGCGGATTTCGAAGAGAGAAAAAAAAGCATTGTGCGCCAACTTGATGCCATTGAAAAAAAGACCAAAAGTACAGCTCTTGAAAAAGAAAGAGTTTTATCTGAAGTTCTCAACCTTGTCGAATGGCCAAAACTGACTTATGCGACATTCTCTTTAGGATTTTTGCGCGCTCCTCAAGAAGTCCTGATTTCAGAAATGGTCCATCACCAAAAGTATTTCCCTCTCGCGGATAAAAAGGGGGAATTGAAGAATTTATTCGTGATTACGGCAGATAAAACTCCTTCGGATCTCATCCGCAAAGGAAACCAGAAAGTGCTCTCAGCGCGGCTGTCTGATGGCGTTTTTCTCTACGAACAAGATTTAAAAACCCCTCTTGAAACCTGGAATGAAAAACTCAAGCTTTTGACCTTCCAAAAAGACTTAGGTTCGATGTTTGAAAAGGTAATGCGCCTGACCCATCATGTCACAGTCATCAGTCAAGCACTTGCTCTCGGCGATGATCGAAAAATTGCGCGTGCAGCACTTCTTTCTAAAGCTGATCTTGTCTCTCAGCTAGTCGGAGAATTCCCCGAATTGCAGGGAATTGCCGGCAGATATTACGCACTTGCGCAAAACGAAAACCCAGAAGTCGCAGAGGCGCTCAGCGAACAGTGGATGCCGCGCCAGGAAAAGGCCCCCCTTCCCAAGACTCCAACAGGAACCGTTTTGAGCCTTGCAGATAAAGTTGATAATCTCTTGGGGTATTTTAGCGTCGGCCTTAAACCCACCTCATCCAGCGACCCGTTTGCGCTGCGTCGTCAAACCTTTGGGCTCATTAAAATTCTCCTGGAAAATCCTCCGGGATCTCCCCTGGATTTACGCGAAATTCTTAAGCGGTGTGCCACTCAATTTCCAAGGGCGAATCCAGAGGTTGTGAATGAGATTCTCCATTTCATCACGGCGCGTGCAAAAACCGTGTTTGAAGATGAGGATTTTCGAAAAGATGAAATTGAAGCTGCTATGCAAGGGTACTGTGTGGATCCTTTCGATCTTTTATGCAAACTCCGCGCCCTTTCTGCTTTCCGCAAGAAACCCGAATTTGCCAAACTCTTCGAAGTCTATAAACGCGCCAAAGGGCAACTGGAACAAGCCAAAAACTACGAGTTAAATCCCTCCCTTCTCAAAGAACCTGCGGAGAAAAACCTGCATCAGCATCTGGAAAGCATGCAGAAAAAATACAAAGATGCTTTGAAGCAGAAAATGTATGTCGCAGCATTCGAACACATCGCCAGTTTGCAACCCTTCCTTGCAAAACTTTTTGACACTGTGAAAATTCTGGCAGATGATGAAAAAATCAGAAACAACAGAATGGCCCTTTTACACCGCGTGTTCTCCCTCTTCGAGCAGCTCCTCGATTTTTCGAAAATCCAGGAGATGAAATGAACATTGCGGATCTTCATTGTGACCTTCTCGCGTTCTTGCAGATGCAAAAAGGAAGAACCCCTTTTGATCCCCTCTCACGAAGCTCTCACGGACAGATGCAAGAAGGGGGCGTCAAAATGCAAACTCTTGCGATTTTTACCTACCCAGAAAAAGGCTCTACAAAAGTTGCCGAGCAGCAGATCGACATCTTTTTTGAGCTTCCCCGCAAATACCAAGAGCACTACCAGTTTTTTTCACACACACCAACACAAGAAAAAATCACTCTCCTTCCGGCTTTTGAAAATGCCTCTGGATTCTGCGAAGAGAGCGAACCCCTAGAAAAAGGGCTTGCACGTCTACAACACATCCATGAAACCTTGAAAAAAATTCTCTACATTAGCCTGACCTGGGAAGGAGAAAACCGCTTCGGCGGAGGAAATGGAGCATCGGTCGGACTCAAAGACGATGGAAAACAGCTTCTGCGTTGGATGAGCGGCAAAAAAATTGCCTGCGATCTTAGCCACACATCTGATCTTCTTGCACGAGATATCTTAAATTTTATCGATCGAGAAACACTCGACGTGCCCGTACTTGCAAGCCATTCCAACTTCCGCACCCGTCAAGATGTGCTGCGAAACCTCCCTGATGACATCGCGCAAGAAATCATCGCACGCAAAGGGATCATTGGCATGAACTTTTTTTCCCTCTTTGTCGGGGAAAAGAACACCTGCCTTCTCAAACACATCGAACATGGCTTAAAACTCAGCGGCCAAAACGCCCTTTCGTTTGGCGCCGATTTTTTCTGCGACGCCGACTTTCCCAATCTCCAAGAAAAATACAAGCGCCAGCAGTTTTTCTTTGATGAGTGCGCAAACTCCTCCAAATACCCCAGCATTCTTTCCTTATTCGAACAAGAGCTCGGGCTTTCCCAAGCCCAGCTGCAAGCCATCGCTTCAGAAAACTGCACCCG
>CAZLDZ010000018.1:0-10435 GCA_964558435.1 uncultured bacterium | reverse complement strand
TCACTTATCAGCTAACCTTCGAAGAGAGCTTTTGTTTTCTTCAATTATTTTTGGCAATAGTTTTTTAAATTTATTTTTACTTAAGTTTACATGCTTAACTTCTTCGGATTCTACGTTTCTACTTAGTGATTCAATCACATACTGTTTCATGCTTATTCCTCGTTGCGCTGCAAGCATTTTAAGGTATGCATGCTGCTCCGCCGGAAAATCGATAGTTAAACGAATTGTCTCATGAAATTTATGCTTCTGTGGTCTCATTTTTCCTCCAAAACCTTTATTTTACAGTAAACACGGAAATACGTCAAATAATTTTATGTAATATACTTATTGTTAATAGATTATAGATTTATCTTCGGAGGGCTTTTCTTCAAGTCATCGAACTCTTTGGCAAGCTCGAGGACCTCTTCTTCGCTGCAACGCCCACTGTGGATCTTGGCGCGCACTTCTTCCCGTTTTTCTAGCCATCTTCGCGTGAGAATTTGCTGGAGGGTTTCGGTGACCCCTTCCTGAGCACGTGCGATGTTGATCTTTTTCTGCATGAGCTCAGAGAGGAATTTTTGCTCTTCTTCCTTTTCGAGTTCTCCCCCAAGAGTAAAAAGATCACGCGCCTTGTTGCTTTGGTA
Source organism: uncultured bacterium (assembly GCA_964558435.1). Classification (GTDB taxonomy): domain Bacteria; phylum Chlamydiota; class Chlamydiia; order Chlamydiales; family Rhabdochlamydiaceae. Next base: position 9,812 of record CAZLDZ010000018.1, on the reverse strand, counting down.
GGCTTCAAGATAAAGGGAAAAAAAACGCAGGCAGATGGGGGTGCGAAGAGCCTTTTCATCGATGTTTTTTCTTGCGAGCTCCACGAGCTCGGGCCTGCTTTCTCCGATAAAAAATAGCCAGCGTACGAGATCTGTTTCAAGAATGCGATCGGGATTGATTTTTTCCACTTTGATGTGCGTGTTGGAAGGCTGGAGGGGGATGGGAGCCGTGCTGCCTAGCATTTCGACAGGAACTTCTGCAAGCTCGGCGAGCTTGCGCAGACTTTCATGCACCATGATGGGATGTTCCCATGCCCGGATGCGGGTGGACATATTTTCTACGAGTTGGGTCTTCTCTGCAGGGCTGCAGACAGAGCCGCGCCCTACACTATAAAAAAGAAACTTAAGATAGCTTGTGCTTGCCTCGAGCAATTTTGTGAAGGCGTCAGGGCCGCGCTGGCGCAAGAATGCATCGGGATCGGCATCTTTTGGAAGCGCAACAATGGAGACTTCGACCCCTTTTTTCTGAAAAAGATCGCCAATTTTGATTGTGGCTTTTTCTCCAGCACTATCACCATCCAAAGCTAAAAATACATGACTTACTCCTAGATTGAGGAGTTCTTTCACATGTTCATCTCCAAAAGCTGTGCCCTGTCCCGCGACAGCAAAATCAAAACCCGCGTCAATGAGTCGAAGAGCATCGATTTGCCCTTCCACAATGAGCGCTCTTTTTTCTTTGGCTATTCTCTGCCTGCTGTAGCTGAGTCCAAACAGCGTGGAGGATTTTTTAAAGAGGAGGGTTTCTGGAGAGTTGATGTATTTTCCCCCAAAGGTCTCTTCCTTAAATTTACGCGCAGAAAAACCAATGACAGCCCCTGTTGCATCCATGATGGGGAATGTGATGCGATCGAGGAAAAAATCTTTTGTTCTTCCATCCTGAAAAAGGTGCATCAAACCCGCTTGGGCAAGAAGTTCTTTTTCCCCTAAAAGCTTTTGCAAAAAATCGGGAATGGGAGGAGCGTATCCAATCCGGAATTTGCGCACAAAATCTAGATCGATCCCTCGCGCATACAAATAGTGAAGAGCGTGGTGACCAAGTTGCGTATTTAATAGAGTAAAATGGTAAAGTGCGCATGCTTTTTCGAGCAGTGATTTTAGAGCGCTTTTACTGGGTCCTTTTTCTTCCTTTCCTTCAGAAATTTCCAAGGTAACGTGGAAGCGCTCAGCAAGATGTTCGACCGCCTCCGTAAAGCCCATCTTGAGATGACCCATCAAAAAAGCGATAGCATCGCCATGCGCCCCACACCCAAAACAGTGGTAGTGGGTATCGCCTTTTTGGATGACAAATGAAGGGGTTTTCTCTTCATGAAATGGACAGAGCGCCTTGTAAGAAGAGCCACTTCTCTGCAAGCGCAGATGTCCAGACAAGACCTCAGCTAGATCGATGCGACTACGGAGCTGCTCTAAACTCTCTTTTTTGTAGAGGGGCATACCTTACTTATGTTATGCATGAAGACAGATTCTGAATACAGCTATAAAAAACTATGCACATAGAGCCGCAATCCCCCATCACCTCTTCTTTTGCCTGCCGTGAAATAGCACCTGCTCCTCAAGTGCGCCCTCCTGTGGCTACAGAGAGCAGTATTGAGTCGCTTGCAAATCCGGCTTCTGCACAAGACATTGAAAAAAGAACGCTCGAGCTGCTCGAGCAGATATTTATTTTGCGGGCTCATCTTGAACAGGATCGTTCGCGCTTGAAAAACCCTCCGAATCCTGTGCCCAAAGCCACACTTTTGGAGGTCAAGGAACGTCTTGAAACCGTTAAACAATTAGTAGCGACTTCATTAAAGCATATTCAGAAACTCATTGATATATCATGACGAGCACACCGATGATGGCGCAGTGGGAAACTCTAAAAAAAAGAGCACCCCACGCACTTTTGCTTTTCCGTTTAGGCGATTTTTACGAGGCGTTTTTTGACGACGCCCACGCGCTTTCACGTGAGCTTGATTTAACGCTGACGAAACGCCAAGACACACCGATGGCAGGAATTCCTTTTCATACGTGTGAAACGTATATCGATCGACTGGTGGCCAAGGGCTTTCATGTGGCTGTTGCTGAGCAGATGGAAGAGCCTCAAGCAGGGAAAGGGATTGTACGGCGCGCTATTGTCCGCATTGTCACTCCCGGAACAGTCATCACTTCGAGCCTGCTTGCGGAAAAATCCAATAACTATTTTGTCTGTCTTGCAGAAATTAACCAGTTTTTTGGCATCTCTTTTCTCGATCTCACAACTGGAGAATTCTCTGCGTACGAACTGGAAAATGAAAAAGTCCTTTTAGATGAATTGATTGCGCTGCGGCCCGCAGAAATCCTTCTTTCCATCAAATGTTTTGAAAAACACAAACACTGGCTCAAGCTCCTTGAAAAAGAGATCGGCTGTACATTCACTCAGCAAGAAGAATGGACTTTTGATGGAGGAAACTCTCTTGCATTTTTGCTGCGCCACTTTTGCGTGCAGACTTTAGATGGTTTTGGTCTAAAAGGAATGACTTCGGCAATCTTGGCGGCAGGCACTCTTCTCTGTTATGTACAAGAAAATTTAAACTTAAGCCTCGTACACATTCAAAAAATCCACGTGCAATGCTCGTCGGATTACATGGCGCTTGATCATGCGACCTTGCGCCATTTAGAACTCATAGAGTCTTCCTCGTATGAAAAAGGCCCGACCCTTTTTTCGCTTCTTGATCTCACTTGTACACCCATGGGCGCGCGCCTCCTGCGCAAATGGGTTGTGCGCCCCCTTCTTTCTGTGGATGCGATTCGCAAAAGACAGGATGCGGTTGCACTGTTTTTAGACAAATCGGACGCACAACTTGCCAAATACCTTGCAGAAATCCGCGATCTTGAACGCTTGATCATGCGGATTCAAACAGGCTATGCCACACCCCGCGATCTTTTAGGCCTTGCACTTTCTCTTGAGCCCGTGGGAGCCATCCTTCCCCTTTTAGAGCATTTTTCTTGCGCTCTCATCGATCAGGCGCGAGCGCAGCTTATCGACCCAACTCCCCTTGTCCTAAAAATCCGTCAAGCTTTGATTGATGAGCCCCCCTTGCGCGCAACCGATGGTGGGATCTTTAGAGAAGGTTTTAATGCTTCTTTAGATGAGCTGCGCCTGCTCAAAAATGCAAGTCACGCATGGGTTTCTCATTACCAAGCCGAACTCAGAGAAAAAACAGGAGTAAAAAACTTAAAAGTCGGCTACACGCGGGCTTTTGGCTATTACATTGAAGTCGGCCATTCTCATGCGGACAAGCTCCAACTTTTTGCAGAGCGCAGGCAGACTTTAACAAGTGGTGAGCGTTTTATCACGCAAGAGCTCAAAGAATACGAACAAAAAATCTTAAGTGCCCAAGAGCGCATGGTAGCGCTTGAAATTGAACTTTTTCAGACCTTGCGCGAAGAGATCAGCCAAGAGGCAGACAAAATTTCTTCCATCGCACAAGCCATCAGCACCATCGACTGCCTGCGTGCACTTGCCGAGGTCGCACGCACGCACAAGTACACACGGCCGATCGTCGATGAAGGCTCTGTTTTTTGCTTTGAAGATGGTCGTCATCCTGTTTTAGAAACCCTTGCACAGGAGGACTTCATTCCCAATGATCTTTTTTTAAATGCCGATGAGACACGCCTCCTCCTGATCACCGGCCCTAACATGGCGGGAAAATCCACTTATCTGCGTCAAACTGCTCTCATCGCCATCCTGGCGCAAATCGGCTCTTTTGTCCCTGCAAAATCGGCCCATCTTGGCATCATCGATAAAGTCTTTTGCCGCATTGGCGCAAGCGATAATCTCGCACGCGGACAATCGACATTTATGGTTGAAATGGCAGAGACCGCCAACATCTTACACAATGCCACCAGCCGCTCGCTTGTTCTTCTCGATGAGATCGGACGCGGCACCAGCACCTACGATGGTATTTCCATTGCGCAAGCCGTCTGTGAATACCTACTCAAAAAAGGGATGAAAGTCCTTTTTGCGACCCACTATTGGGAGCTCACCAAACTCGAAGAAGAACAAAAAGGGGTCGTGAACTTCCATGTCGCCGTCCATGAATCCAAGGACGGTATCGTCTTTTTAAGAAAGATTGAAAAAGGGGGCACCGATAAAAGTTATGGGATCCACGTCGCACGGCTTGCCGGTCTTCCCGATGCCGTGATTCACAGAGCCCAGTCCCTTCTTGCCCATCTTGAAAAAAAACCACACAAACGCCGCCATGAACAACTCGAGCTCTTTTGACCCCTCGCTTTTAGAAAATTTTTCCCAAGAGCCAGGCGTCTACCTGATGAAGGACCGCGCGGGCAAGGTGATTTACGTCGGAAAAGCCAAACAGCTCAAACGGCGGATCAAACAGTATTTTTCTCAAGGAAGAGATGAAAGACCCATGATCCCCCACCTCATTGCAGAAATCGGCGCAATCGACACCATCCTTGTCCCCACAGAAAAAGAGGCCCTTCTTTTAGAAAACACCCTCATCAAAAAACACAAACCCAAATTTAACGCCATTTTGAAGGATGACAAAACCTTCATTAGCCTCATGATCAACCACAAACATGAATGGCCCATGGTCCGTCTCGCCCGCTACAAAGGAAAGCCCCCAGGAAATGCCCTCTATTTTGGCCCCTACACAAGCGCTTATGCAGCGCGCCAAACCTTTGAGCTCATGACACGCCTCTTTCCTTTGAGACAGTGCTCAGATGAAGAGTTGAAACGCAGAAAAAGACCTTGTCTTCTGTATTCCATCAAACGGTGCATCGCACCCTGCGTCAATCTCTGCACCAAAGAGGAGTACAACCATTTTGTGAGTGGTGCGATCAAATTTTTAAAAGGGCAAGATCAAGAACTATTAAGTGAACTTAAAAGCGCCATGAAAAAGGCCTCCGATGCCCTCGAATTTGAAAAAGCCGCCGCTCTTCTCAAAACAATCCAACAAATTGAACATGTGACCGTCCGCGATGTTCTCATCCATAAAACGACAAGACACGACCTAGATGCCCTGGGCCTCTTCCGTGTGCGTGATGAAGTGGTGTTGATGCAGCTTTTTTTCCGTGAAGGAAAACTCGTCGGATCTGAACACTACAGTTTTTTTGGCATCCTGCAAAGCGACTCTGAGCTCTTAGAAACTTTTCTCATGCAGCACTACAAACAAGCCCCCTTGCCGCCCGAAGAAATCTTGCTTCCACAAGAAATTTCCAACGCCCCCTCAATCACGGAAATTCTTCAGGACACCCACAGAAAAAAAATCCATCTTCTTGTGCCCCAAAAAGGGGATAAAAAAGCGCTCATCTTGCTTGCGGAGAAAAACGCACAAGCCGCTTTTGAGCAAGAGCGCAGCCAAAAAGAATTCAAAGAAAAACTCCTTTTGGATCTTGCAGAAGTGTGCAAACTCAATCGATTCCCCAAACGGATCGAGTGTTTCGACATTTCCAACATCTCAGGAACCGATATCGTCGCTGCGTGCACCTGTTTCACGGATGGCGAGCGCGAGCGCGCACGGGACCGCACCTTCAAAATCCGCGACATCCAAAAAGGCGATGATTTTGCCGCCCTGCACCAAGCCCTTTCTCGCCACCTACTCCGCGCCAAAGAAAACAATGATCTTCCCGATCTCATCCTTGTCGATGGGGGCAAAGGACAGCTCAATGTCGCACTCCTTGTGTTTAAAGAACTCAACATCGCCTCTGTCGACGCTCTTTCCATCGCCAAAGAAGCCGCGCGTCACGACCGTGGCCTTAGCCACGAACGCATTTTTCTTCCTCATCAAAAAGACCCCGTCCAGCTCGACATCCGCTCTCCCCTGCTATTTTTTCTCCAAAAAATCCGCGACGCCACCCACGAAAAAGCCCTCGGCTTCCACAGAAAACGCAGGTCAAAACGCACCCTCACAAGCGCACTCGTCGAGATCCCCGGCATCGGCCCCATCAAAAAAACCCGCCTCCTCAAACACTTCGGAAGCCTCACGCAAATTCTAGAAGCCACCCCCGAACAGCTTCTAGAAGTCAAGGGCGTGACCAAGAAAGATATCGCCGAAATCCAATCCTTTAAGAGATTAAAGTAAATAATTTAGTATTATTTTCATAAATTATAATATTCTGTTATAATTTTGTGCCTCATGAGTACAGCACAAGTTAGTTTTTTAAGCCTTGCCGAAAGGCTTTGGGTTAATGTGGATGCATCCCTTATACCCCAAGACGATCCCTATAAATACGAAACAGTCCGCTCTGTAGTTGGACGCCTGATTTCTTTTACTCTTTTTTCTCCTGCCGCCGGACTAGACCTTGTTTTTCATAGCGCCTGTATTTTTCCGGCTGTTGTTTATGCTCTAGGAAAATCGGTCTGGCTGTGCCGACCCGACTTCACTCTGCCTTGGCAGCATCTTCTGCGCGTGCAGAATGCTGTTAGCCCTCTTCTGTTCGCAAGCCTTTTTAGCCTGGTACACATTTGGGCTGGGCTTGCCCTTTCAGAGTCCGCCGATAAACATGCAGCTCTAGGCATACTCACTTCAGGTGTTACCTTCGTGGACACTCCCTGCAGCCCGATTCGCAGCCTATCGATCGTGAAAGATATGGCTCTTCAGGACCCTGAAGTTTTTCCCAAGGAGTATCTCGAGGGGCTTGAAAGCGCCATCGATCTTGAAGAGTCGCTTGAAAGCCTGGAGGCACAGCAGATCTTGCATCGGATGAGCCTGACGTTCCATTTTTCTTCGGCTCTCGTGAACAATCCCCAGGACAGTTTTAATTTTCTGTTTGTGCGCTTTTTAGGAATCCTCCTACCTTTGCTCACTGTGCTCGATCTTGGTTTTGCGCTCATCTTGGAGACATTTTTTCTTACAACATGGATGCTCCAACTGGTTGCTGGGCGTGGGCCAATATACACCGAAGTGACGGGAAATCTGCTCATGCATGTCAGCTTTTTGGTCCATGCGATTTTGAAGACGTTAGGTAGTCTTTTGGCAACCCCATCTGGTTGCTTTCCCCTTCCCTGGGCTTCCGTGCCAGCCTGCTCCCTGCGCATCTCTTTTTTCAGCTCCAAATGCGCATCCTCATGTGGCAAATCCGCTGGAAAATGTACTGGGCACGCGAGGGAAGCTATGTGATTGTGCCCATTGCTTATTCAAATCGAGAAAGCCCCCCCGCCATTGCCATCCCGATCCGTGACATGCATATGACCTACCTTGCTGTGAGAAAACACGAAAATCAGTTCGATCTTCTTTGGGTCAATCGTCCTGACGCTTCTTTAAAACAAAATCTCGATACAGACATTGCCTGCGCAAGAATTGAGGCAATGCTAGATACGCGTTTTCCCTTCGTGCAAAGTGAAAAGCTCAGCAGCTACCCAGTAAAAGCCTCTGCGCCCGCTTTTCCAAATCAAGACAATGGTTACGAGATGAGTTCGCAAGGTGGAAGATCCAATTGTGTTGTGTCGAATCTATTTGGCACCTTTGGAATGTTGGATCGCATTCATGGGGATTTTGCTTCTTGGAGAAAAAGAAACATTACTGCACGCAGCTACCTCCAAAAAAATTATGACTTCATGCGCCACGACTTCACCCCATTTCCTGATGGGGACGGGCCTTGTAATCTTTCTGAAATCTGGGAAAAGATTGAAAACCGTCCCGACGCTGAGATATAATCCACCCATATGCTTACGGTTCTTGGTTGGCTCATCTTGGGCTCCATTTCAGCGTATTTTGCCAAGCGTCAGGGAAGATCGGTCTGGAAGTGGTTCTTCATCGGCGCTTTTTTAGGCATCTTCGGTGTGGCGTTTCTCTTTTTTCTGCCAAAACGCAAGAAAAAGAAAGAGACCGTGCTCGAAGTCAAGCCTGAACCTGTCATTCAACCTGAAAAATTTTGGTATTACTTGGACGCAGACAATAAAAACTGCGGGCCGATGAGCCGAAAAGCGCTTGAAGAAGCTCTCAAAACAGGGAAAATCTCTCAAGAAACGTATGTCTGGAATGAAGATTTAGCTGACTGGGTTCTCTACAAAGAGATTACCAGCTCGACTTCACCACGCCTGGGATCAAACCCATCCGAGCCATCTCTCGAAAACAGAGACGTGAAAGCTTAAACTTTCTCAAACATCCGCGCGCTCTTCCTGTGAGCTGGCAGCGGTTGCGTAATCTGACGGGAGAGGAATTTTTCGGCAACTTATTGAGTCTGACTTGCGCATCCAGTTTTTCTTCTTCGCCCTTTGAGGGATCGAGAATGATTTTTTTGAGCATTTGGCGCTTGTCCCACTTGAGTTTGACAAGGCGTTCACGTTTTTTCTGTTTTGCAATCGACGATTTGGTTGCCATTTTTCTCCTATTTTTTGCGTGCTGGGCCTTTTTGGCGCTGTTTTCGGTTGGGATCAGTCTTGTTAATGACGTAGACGCGCCCTCTTCTGCGCACAATCTTATCCCCTTTAGAGGGATCTGCCTTAATCGAAGCTCTGACTTTCATAGAAAATATCCCATTTTAAATTGATCTGCCAAGTTTACAGAGATGGCAACATTTTCTTCAAGAGTATAGAGAAATTTTCTTCGAAAAAATAATATTATTTTCTGTTTTTACCGCCTCTTTCACACAAGTCGGGGGTCGGGACGTGTAACGCGAGACCCCCGACTTGTGAAATATAGCTATAAAAAATTGCACTTCCATTTCTATTTTGCTTTTTTTTATTGGCTAATCTAAGATGTTTTCTTTGCTAGCATAGGAATACCATGAAACGCACCTATCAACCCAGTAAACTTAAGCGTCAACGCACATGCGGATTTCGCAAAAGAATGAAAACTCATCACGGCCGCAAGATCGTGAACCGCCGAAGACGCCAGGGCAGAAAACGCCTAACAACGGCGTAACCTTTTCTTTTCCTAAAAGGGCGCGCAGGCGCACGTCTCGTCTCTATAAAAAAGTGTATACAAACGGTAAGAAATTTTTTGGATCTGTGGTGGGAGCAGATGTCTTATTCGGGCAAGGGATCAACCCATGTCTAGGAATCACCATTTCACGCAAGCAGGGAAAAGCGCATGAGCGCACGCGCTTTAAACGGCAAGTGCGCGAAGCGTTTCGGCTTTTGGCTCCGCACCTTCCCCCCAATCTTGAAATCAACGTTTTCCCTAAAGCTCCGCTGGCAAAACTGACACGTTTAGCTATCGAAAAAGACATTCAAACATTTGTCAATGCTCAATAAAGAACAGCAAAAAGCAGTTCACACAACCGAGGGGCGTGTTCTCATTTTAGCGGGGGCCGGCAGCGGCAAAACCAGCGTTTTGACTTTCCGCATGGCCCATTTAATTCGAGAAAAAGGGGTCGCACCAGAGGCCATTTTAGGGATGACTTTCACGAATAAAGCCGCTCAAGAAATGCGCCACAGAGCGGCCCAGCTCGTGGGACACGAAACGGCAAAAAAAATTCTCCTCAGCACTTTCCACAGTTTTTGTGCGCGCATTTTGCGCCAAGAGATCCACCATTTAGGTTACACTAAAGATTTTAGTCTCTATGACGAACAGGATGTCCGCCGTCTTCTCAAGCAGCTCATCCGTTTTGAGCTGGCAAAAGAAGGTTCGCCCCCTTTAGAAAGCACCATCGAGAAAATCGGCCTTGCTAAAAACCGGGCAAATGCGTCCTCTGAACTTTCCGACCCTTGGGAAAAGGAGCTTTATGAGCGCCTCGAGACCTGCATGCGCGCGTACAATGCGGTCGATTTTGACAGTCTCCTGGCTCTCACAGTCAAACTTTTTCAAGAATTTCCTCCGGTGCTCGAGCGCTACCAGAAACGCTTCCGCTAC
>CAZLDZ010000017.1:0-14778 GCA_964558435.1 uncultured bacterium | reverse complement strand
CGACCGCTATGTCAAAGGGGTCTGTCCAAAATGTGGTTTTGTCGAAGCGCGCGGAGATGAGTGCCAGAAATGTGGCGCAAGCTATGAAGCCACAGATCTTCTTCAACCCGTCTCCAAAATCTCTGGCAAACCCTTAAAACTAAAAACTACAAAACACTGGTTTTTGCGTTTCGATGTTTTTAAAGAAAAGCTCGCAGGCTGGCTCGCAGAAAAAAAGTGGAAAAGTAACGTTTTAAACTTTGCAAAATCCTACATCGAAGACCTAAAACCCCGTGCCATCACGCGTGACACCGCCTGGGGCATTCCCGTGCCTCTTCCCCATGCTCAAGGGGCCGAAGGAAAAGTCCTCTATGTCTGGTTCGACGCCCCCATTGGCTACATTTCTGCCACTAAAGAATGGGCAGAGAAAAAAGGCGCCCCCGACGCCTGGAAAGAGTATTGGCTCAACCCCGACACAAAATATGTCCAATTTATCGGAAAAGACAACATCCCCTTTCATGCCATCTTTTTTCCCGCCATGGAAATGGGACAAGACACTCCCTACAAACTCGTCGACGAACTTCCCGCCAACGAATTCTACAATTTAGAAGGAAGACAATTCAGCAAATCCGAAGGCTGGACCATCGACCTCGACACATTTTTTGAAAAGTTTACAACCGATCAAATCCGTTACACCATTGCTGCAAATGCTCCGCAAAGTCAAGATTCTGAGTTTACGTGGAAAGATTTTCAACTCCGCTGCAACAGTGAACTCCTAGGAAAATATGGGAATTTGGCAAGCCGCGTTCTCGTTTTTGCCAAGAATCACTCACAAGGAAAAGTCCCTAAAAAAGCGCACCTCGATGAGCCCGATACCACTTTTTTAAAGCGCATCCAAGAAATTGCAAAGCTTGCCCAAGATGCCTATGAAACCTTTGACGTGCGCGGCGCAAGCCAGCGCATCATGGCCCTTGCCCAACTCGGCAACGCCTATTTTGATAGCAAAAAGCCGTGGCTTTCCGCCAAAGACCCTGCGAGGACTCAAGATACAGAAAATACAATCGCCTGCTGCCTAGAATGTTTAAAAACCCTCGCCATCATCTCGTTTCCCATCATTCCCGACACAGCAGAAAAACTCTGGAAACTTTTAGGCTTTTTGACACCCCTTTCTCAAGAGAGCTGGGAGAGCATTCAGCTGCAAGAAATCCCCTCAGGGCAAAAACTTCCTGAGCCCACCCACCTTTTTGCAAAAATTGAAGATGAAGTCATTCAGAAGGAGATTGAAAAATTGGAAACCTTAAAAACACCAACCCAAGAAACCAGTGTTCCCTTAAAAGAACAAATTACCATTGATGACGTACGCAAACTCGACCTACGTGTCGGTCAAATCCTCTCGGCCGAACGCGTTCCCAAAAGCAAAAAACTCCTCAAACTCACCGTCGATCTCGGCTTTGAAAAACGGACCATCGTCGCCGGCATCGGCGAGAAAAAAGAAGACCTCTCCACACTCCTCGGCCAAAAAATCGCCATCGTCGCCAACCTCAAACCCGCCGCCCTCATGGGCGTCGAAAGCCAAGGCATGTTGCTTGCCGCCGACACCGCCCTCGGCATCGAACTCCCCAGCTTCCGCGATGCAGCTTTAGGCACTCCTATAACATGAGACGCTTTCAGGTTGAGCAACTCATCCGCGATAAAATTCCAGAAATCATGCGACCTCAAGGCGTTCATTTTTTTGAGCGCACTCTTAATGATGATGAGTTCTGCAAAAAATTACAGGACAAGCTTGAGATAGAAGCTCGAGAAGTAAAGTCAGTCAAATCTCAAGAAGAGCTTCTTGAAGAGCTCGCTGATGTTCTTGAAGTCATGTACACTCTTGCTCAAGCAAGTGGTCTAAAAATAGAAGAAATCGAAAAAACCCGTCTTAAGAAACGCCAAGAGCGCGGCGGGTTTGATACACGAACGTATAACGCTCATGTTGACCTCGAAGAGAGCAATCCCTTAATCGGCTACTATCTAAGAAAATCAGCGCAATACCCAGAGATTGACTGCTAAGACAGAAGATCGTCAGACGAATTGTGCACGCACAAGAGTTGCATAAAAAGAAACATAAGTTGCAAAAAATGCAACGACATGTCAAAAATGGGTTAAACTTTTTGTGAGGGCGCATATGCAAGGGTATTTCATCACAGTAGTATCGGCTCTTTTCTGTGTCTTTTCTCGGGGATGTTTAAACATTATCGATAGATCAGTCCTTTCACGCGAAAATGTGGATTTTCTCAAAAGCATGGTCTGTAATGCCCTTTATCCATTGATTTTCGCAGTAGGTTTTCTTTTTGTGTTTGGCGCGTTTGATAAATCGATTTTTACGTGGATACTCGAACCTGGAATGATTTTAAGTGGGTTGGGAGCTCAACTTGCGGGTACGGCTTTTTCTGTCTGTTTAAAGTCTATGCGCATTAGAAACGTGATGGTTGCTAGCAAAGGGTGTGATTTATTGATTCCTATTCTGGTATCCATCGTGGCGCAAAGTATGAATTTTCAAGATTATGCTATTTCAAATCTCACGACACTTGCGTTTTTTCCCATTGCATTAAATGTATTCAAAAACCGCGAGTTTTCTATTCGATTATCCATTCTACTTGCAGCGAGCCTTCTTTTTCAGGCGGGAATTAACAGCTATTTTCAGATGTCCAATTTTGCTCTGAATTGGTCCCAATTCTTCAAGATGATTGTTTGTGTGCTAATTTGGAGAACCATTTTTATTTCACTTCCTCTTTTTTGGAGAATACCAGGTGTCATCAAGAAGCCTGTGATCCCTTTCAAAATTACACTGGTGTTAATTTGTCGCGGGCTTTTGGCTTTTCTTTCTCAAGCCGCTTTTTTTCTAAGCATTACGCGTGATAAAGGTTTTATGGCTTGGCCTATCCTTAATGCAGGACCTTTATTGAGTTGTTATATGGCGGATTGGTTTTTAAATGAAAAAACAGGAGGTCCAGAGAAAAAATCTTTAATTTTTTTAACAATTATATTTTTTGGATTTGTAATGAAAAGGAGTTTTTTATGAATTTTCTAGTTGCTCAAAACATTTTCATGCAGGGAAAAAAGCCATCAAAGTACTGTTTATTTTGTTACCCCCCAGATGGAATGGTTTTATGGGAGACTCTTCATTTTCGTGTGCTCATTGATACCTATCCAATTGTTCCAGGGCATATCATGATCAGTTCAAAGGGACATTTTGGAAGTGCAGGAGAAATTCCTGATTTTTTACGACAAGAATACCACACTTTGAAGACCGAGGTTAGAAAATATGTAGAAAGAGTAGAGCAAGGAGCCATTTTTTATGAGCATGGAAAAGCTGGAGCCTGTCATGCCCTACATTCTCAAGATGTCCATTGCGAGCATTTTCATATTCATTGTTTACCGGTGAATTGTTGCATTTATCAGGAGATTTCTAGAACTTTCACTGGAATTTCTATTAATGAATATGCACAAATTTATGATTTATTTTCCGCTCATGGAACTTATCTCTTTTTTGAGAATAGTAAAAAGGGGATGACCTTTTTTCCTGCAGACGAAGAAAAAGTTCCTGCACATTTTCTTAGAACTTTAATGTGTCAAAGAGCAGGTGTTGTTGCCCTTGCAGACTGGCACGCGTATCAAGATTATGAACGCTATCTTTCCAGTCTCGCAAAGATTTCAGAAATGAAGGAGGGAAAAAAAGCCTATGCTCTATTTTGATCATGCATCTACTTCTTTTCCCAAACCGCCACAGGTTGTGAAGAGGATTTGTGAATATTTGGAAGAATATGGAGTCAGTCCTGGAAGAGGGAACCACGAGCTCTCTAAAAAAGCGCATGAAATGGTTGAAGTTGCGCGATGTCAGTTGGCCCATTTTATTGGAATAGAGCAGCCAGAACATTTGATTTTCACTTCAAATGCAACGCATTCGATCAACATTGTATTAAAAAGTTTTTTGAATAAAGGAGATCATGTCATTTTGTGCCGCTATAGCCATAATGCGGCGTTGCGACCTTTAGAGCGTTTACGCTTAGAACGCGGTATTACTTACGATATTTTATCGATCAATGAAGATGGAGTTGTTGATCTTGAGGCCTTGAAAAAAATTGCAAAACAGAAAACCCGCCTTTTGATTGCCACTGAAGCTTCGAACACAATTGGTGTGCTTGCAAATTTAGATGAAGCATTTTCTTTCTGCCGGGAAAAGAAAATCCACATCTTATTAGATTCAACCCAATCTTTGGGCTACTGCTCTTCCCACGTGCAAAGAGGCTCTATCGACTTTTTTGTCGGGACAGGACATAAAACTCTTTTAGGACCCTCGGGGATTGGATTTTTGTATGTAGAGAATGCCGATAATTTGACCACTTTTATCGAAGGGGGAAGTGCTGGAAATGCTTCAAGTTCGCGCCAGCACCCGATAAAACTCCCATTTAAATTTGAAGCGGGGACGATGAATGCCACAGGAATCGCCGGATTATTAGGAAGTTTGGAATACATTGAAGAAGTAAAATATGGATCCATTGCAGCGCGATCTCTTTATTTAACTCAGGTTGCAATGCAGGCTCTTTTAGAAATAGAAGAATGTGTTGTATACGGCATCCCTAAGATGATCAAAAAAGTCCCTATTCTTTCTTTCAATCTAAAGAGAATGCTCCCCAGTCAAATTTCTTCAGAATTAGAAAGAAAGTATCAAATTTGTACGCGTTCAGGACTGCATTGCGCACCGTTAATGCATGAAATGCTGAATACTTCCCCAACAGGAACTGTGCGCGTGAGTTTTGGGCATCAAAATACAGAAGAAGAGGTGAAGATTTTTATTAATGCAATTAAAGACATGGTCAGAGCCGCATGATTGATTTAGAACAATTAAGAGTTTTTTATCACATCGCACTTCATAAAAACTTAACAAATGCCGCGAATGCTTTAAAAATCAATAAATCTTCAGCTAGTCGAGCCGTTCAAGCCTTAGAGAAAAGATTAAAAACACAACTATTTATTCGTGCTCCTCAAGGTGTAAAACTGACTTCTTCTGGGGAACTTCTTTTAGAGAAGACGAAGTATATTCTTCAGGAGATGAAGGCAATCGAAGAAGATTTGAATACAGAAGATCCCTCTATATTAAAAGGGACTTTTCGAATTACAACGACTTTTGCCCTTGCTTCCACATGGCTTACTCTATTTTTACATGAATTCATCGAACAACATCCTCTTTTGCGTTTTGAGATTGTGGGCAGTAATGCCCCCTTAGATTTAGGGTCGGGAGAAATGGATGCAGCTATTCGACCTTTTATGGAAAATCAACCCAATTTAATTCAGACCCCTTTAATGCGCTGGAAATTGAATCTCTATGCTAGTAAAAAATATGTGAAAAAACATGGGATTCCGCATACGGTTCAAGAACTAGATAAACATCGACTGATTGTTTTTGGAGATCACTCAGCACAGCTTCCTTCATCGTACACCTCTTGGCCCCTATATCTAGGGATCAAAGAAGGAGCTCCAAGAAAACCTTTTATCTTGATTAACTCTATTCCTGGGATGTACAACTTAGTTCAACAAGGAGTAGGAATTGGTTGTTTTGCTAAAGAATCTCCGTTGTTTCATAAGTATGATTTCGTTCCAATTTTACCTGATGCACCAAGTACAGAAGTGGAAATCTACTACATTTATCCAGAGAGTTTTAGTCATCTCAACAAAATACGATTCTTTGGTGAATTTCTTAAAAAGAAAAGTAGGAAATGAAAATGCCAGATCAAGCAACGGTTCAATATTATGATATCCATGCCCAAGAATATATTCAGAGAACTTGCGAGATGGAAATGGGACCTATTCGAACCAGTTTTCTAAAATACCTGAAACCGGGCGCGCACATTTTAGACGCAGGCTGTGGATCTGGAAGAGATGCCCTTGCATTCCTTAAACAAGGGTATTCCGTGTTTGCCATCGATGCAGCAGAAGGGATCATTTCTCATGTTCGTTCTTTAGGTATTCCAGCTTCTTGCATGGCATTTGAAGAGATGAATTACGTAAGCGCATTTGATGGCATATGGTCATCAGCTTCGCTACTTCATATTCATAAAAATGAACTTACAGAAACCATTGAGAGAATGGGCAAGGCTTTAAAACCAGAGGGAATTTGGTTCATTTCCTTTAAGCTAGGACAAGGAGAAAAGTTTGAGAATGGACGCTACTTTCATTTCCTTCAAGAACAAGAGCTCCGCGAATATTTTAAGGCATTTGAGATTCTTGAAATTTGGAGCTATGAATCTAAGATCAATCTTTCGCCCACAATCTGGTTAAACGCTATTCTTCGAAAAAATTAAAAACGTCGATTACGTGATACTAAAAGGGATTATTTATCCCGTTCTTATTGGGAATTTTTTCCCAGTCTTGAAGTGTTTTTTTCCAGTTAGTTTGTGTTGTGGAAATGGTTATTGTGCGATGTAATAATTGATCCTCAGTAAGACCCGCAGTTGCTTCACCTTGAGTTTTTTCTAAAACGGGCTGAGCACCATTTGGAAGGCTAGCTTTAAGTGCCAAGGCAGCTTCTTTGCTTTTTGTGAGTTGTGCGTAGTGTGTTTTTAGTCGCGTATTTATTTCATCAGCCGTGCTCCCTTGCCAAATTAGATTAACGCTAGTGAGCCTTTTATAAAGATCTTCATCAATGGGGCCCTCGCAGATTTGTTCTTGGTACTTTTCTAGCCATTCAGCGCGTTTTCCAGGAGCATCATTAATCACTTCATGTAGTTGTTTTCGCTCTTCCTGTCTTTGCTTGCGATAATCCAAAAGTTCCCGATATTTTTTTTGCAAACGGGAGTTGATTTCCTCAGCATTTCCCTCTTGCCAACAACTTTCTGCAGAAACCAGTCGATTGTAGAGGCTTTTATCACAGTCGAAGTTCCATGTAATTAGTCCTTGTAACAAACAGATTTCCACATGGTTCTTTTCCAGCCAAGCAGCTCTTGCGCCAGGCGCATTTCGAAGCACCGCATGCCTTTCATCAAGGCTGTCCATGAGCTCTCTTGCTTCAGAAAAACCTTCGAGAATTGGGGCTCCGAGTGCGTCCTTTTGCAGCCTGACCTGTGCGACAGGTTTTCCTGTGCGTACGGATTCCACTGCGGATCTGGTAGATAGGCCAAGAAAAAAACTCTTAACGGCTGCGACCAACCTGTCCCAAAGGCCAGGTTGGACCATTGGTTTACTTGGGGTTATTCCTTTATGGGGTCGTAATACGCTTGGGGTATTTAATAAAACTGATATTCCAAACATAATTCTCCTTATTTATAAAGATTATTATATCATAAATAGAAATTATTTTAAATTAAATAGTAATATTGTAGTAAGCTGATTATAAACAACTTAAGAAAAGCGGGATCGAACTAGGCAAAAAAAACAAAAAAATGCGTACCATGGTACGCAAAATCAAAAAATTCTTCCAAAATTACTGGGTCATCAGTAAACTTTCGTTCAGTCATGCTTTGTTCGAGAAAAAAAAGTGAAGTCTTTTATGAAAAAGCTTTACAGCTCTTTCCTGGAGGGGTGAATTCTCCTGTCCGTGCCTTTGTGGGCCTTGGGCTGACTCCGTTGATTGTAGCGCGGGGAAAAGGGGCCATCATTTGGGATATCGACGACAATTCCTACATCGATTTTTGCGGGAGCTGGGGGGCTTTGATTTTAGGGCATGCCCATCTGGTGGCAATCGATGCGGCGCGCAAGCAATTGGAGCTTGGCTCGTCCTTTGGGATCACATGCGAGGCGGAAGCGACGCTTGCCTCTCTCATCCAAAAACACGTTCCATCGATGGAAAAGATCCGTTTTGTTTCCTCGGGCACGGAAGCCACGATGAGCGCTGTGCGTCTTGCGCGTGCGTACACAGGAAAGTCTAAGGTCATAAAATTTGAGGGGAATTATCATGGGCATGCAGATTCCTTTCTTACGGGAGCAGGCTCGGGTGTCAGCCATCTTCCTGCGTGTCCTGGGATTCCGCCAGAAATGGTTCAAAGTACTCTTTCTCTTCCGTACAACGATATCGAAACTGTGCGCAGGACCCTTGAGGAAAATACCGATGTGGCGGCCGTCATTCTTGAGCCGATAGCCGCAAATATGGGTATTGTTCCTTCTTGGTACCCCTTTTTAGAGGCTTTACGTGAAGAGACAAAAAAGCGGGGCATTGTACTCATTTTTGATGAAGTGATTACAGGCTTTCGCTGTGGGATCAAAGGGGCTCAGGGCGACTATGGAATTATTCCCGATCTTACATGTCTTGGGAAGGTGATTGGAGGGGGATTTCCTGCCGCTGCATTTGGTGGGAAAAAAGAGATCATGGATCTTTTAGCCCCGCTTGGTCAAGTGTATCAAGCAGGAACGCTTTCGGGAAATCCCGTTGCAATGAGTGCAGGGGCTGCGGTATTGCAGGAAGTGGCAGAATCTAATTTTTATGAGCCACTCAACCTAAGAACGCATCTCTTTTTAGAACCCATTTATGAAAAAATCCATCATGAAGATCTTCCTGTGTATCTCGTGTCGCGTGGCTCCATGTTTTCTCTTGCCTTTGGCGTGCGCCAAGTGAGCTCTTACGAGGATGTAAAAAAGATCGATAAAGAATGCTTTTCCCGCTTTTTCTCCTACCTTTTGGAACGCGGAGTTTACATTTCTCCATCGCCGTACGAAACACATTTTGTCTCAGGCGCGCATACACAAGAACAGCTTGCCTTCACGCAAAAACTCATCCTCGACTTCTTAGATAAGCTCTAAAGAAAACCACAGAGATAAGAACCACAGAGGAAGAATTTCTCTTTTCTCTGTGGTATAGTGATTTAAAACAACATTGAGAAAATCTGCTGCGTCGGCTCTGCAGCATCTTTTTTGTCTTCGCTCGCGTCTTGTTCTCGAACAATGGCCGCTCGCTCCAGAGCAAAAAATCTGCTCAAGCCTTCTTGCATATTTTCTCAATCTTGTTTTAAATCACTATAAAATTCTTTGGTCTAGGACCCGGGCTGGTTCTTTTTTTTGCGCTTGGAGATGCGCTTCAAGCGGAAGCGCTCACGCCAGGTCAGGCTTCCCTTGCCATGCTGTGAGATTTTAGAAAGCATCTCTTCGAGGAATTCTTCATCGCTTAAGATCGCTCGCCCCGTTTTGAAATCGTAGATTTTTGAACGGGAACTCTCCACCGCAGGCTTTGCTCCTAAAAGCCGAAACAGTTTTTCTTCCAAGGCGTGCAATTTAAGAAAGGGCCCGTGCACTTTCCATGTCAAAAGAGGGTAGAGATAACCAAAAAAAGCCCCTCCTAGGTTGGCGCATGAGTTCATCCACTCTCCCGTCGAGAGGTCGATGAAGAAATTGGCCCCTAAAATGGTGAGAACAAGCCATTTTGCTTTGATGGGAAGAGCAAACAAAAAAAGCAGTTGGGCATCAGGATGGAGCATGATCCACGCTAGGAGAATCGCATAGAGACTTGGGGTGTTTCCGGAAAAGAGAAAAGAAGAGCCTACATAAAGTTGTAAAAGAAAAAGAAAAATGCCAACAAAAACGCCTGAGGCAAAGTAGAGCGTAAAAAAAGAAAAAATGCCCCGCCTTTCAATCAGGGAAGTCCCAATAATCCACAACAGATACAGATTGAAGCTCAGAGATACAAGGAAGGAAAAAGAGACCCCGTGGGTTGCTGGGTGGACAAAAAGGTAAGAAAAAAATTGCCATAGGAAAAAATGTTCTACTCCCCATGCAGAAATGCCCAGAAGTTCTTCTAAGCCCGAGGCTGGAAACAGGGCGCAGACAAGACTCGTAAAAAAAGTTGCAAGTAATAAAAATTTTAGTGGTCGAGGCGTCCGCGTAGGGCCGAGTCTATAGGATGTAGGATTCATAATTTTGCAAAATATACACTGTTGTCACTTCATAGTTCAATATTATAAATATTTTTTTTCTTTCTATTTCATCCTTCATCCTTCATAATTTGCTGCTATGTCGGTTACAAAACACAAACAACGCGAGATCGTCTTCCAATTTCTTTTTAGTGAAGATTGTGAAGGGGATTCGACCCTAGGACTTCTCATGGAGAAACTTGCCGTCCCCAAGAGCGCGCTGCGCGAAGCTCTGGGCCGCGCCCAGTGTGCACGGGAGAAGTTTTCAGAAATTGATCGTCTGATTGCTGCGCACGCGCATCACTATGAATTTGATCGGATTCCTCGGGCCGAGCGCGCTATTCTTCGATTGGCGCTTTTTGAGCTTTCAGAGAAGGCTCTTCCTCCGCAGGTGGTCGTTGCCGAGGCGATTCGCCTCGCTCGCAAATTTGTGACACCCGAAGCCGGAGCTTTTATCCACGCCATCTTAGCTGCTACCTTGATCGATAAAGGATCTTCTGCGAATCTGTGAAGGTTCATGAAGATCATCGAAAATCAACCTCTTGCTCCGTTTTCCACCTTTGAAATTGGGGGGCCTGCCCGTTTTTTTGTTGAAGTCGTGACCGTGACAGAAATGCAAGAAGCTCTTCAATATGCAGAGCAGCAAAAACTTCCTTATTTCATTTTAGGACGCGGATCCAATTCCCTAATTCCTGACGCAGGATTTCCTGGGCTCGTCATTTTGAATAAGATTGCTTTTTGCGAAGACTTAACTTCAGGGAAATTCCATGTGGGAGCCGGCTACAATTTCTCACTTCTTGGGGCGCAGACTGCGCGCAAAAAATGGGCGGGCCTTGAGTTTGCTTCAGGAATTCCGGGCTCAGTGGGTGGCGCTGTGTACATGAATGCAGGAGCAAACGGCCATGAGACAAAAGACGCACTTCTGGATGTCACGCATGTCTCGGAAGCTGGAGAGCTCAAGATTTACAAGAAAGAAGAGATTGAATTTGGCTACCGTTTTTCTTCCTTCCAAAAACAAAAAGGAGCAATTGTCTCAGCCCATTTTCAACTCGTAGCTTCGCACGAAGCGAAAAAAAAACAGCTGGAAATTGTCGACTACCGCATGCGCACACAGCCTTACGGGATCCCCTCTTGTGGTTGTGTTTTTCGCAATCCGCACGGCGCATCTGCGGGCGCTCTTATCGATAAGTGTGGCTTAAAAGGAACGGGAGTAGGTGGTGCACAAATATCGCCCGTCCATGCGAATTTCATTGTGAACACAGGCGGAGCCACCGCCCAAGATGTGCTCGCCCTCTCCGAACTCGTTAAACAGAGAGTCAAAGAAACAACCGGTATTGATCTGGAAATGGAGATCCGCTGTGTTTCGTGCTGATCTGCATTGCCACTCGACCTGCTCCGATGGGACTTATACGCCAGAAGAGCTTTTGCGCCTCGCCAAAGAAGTAGGGCTTTCAGGCCTCTCCATCACAGACCACGATACCCTTGCTGCTTATACCCCTTCTCTTTTTTCTCTGGCCAAAGAGCTGGGCATTCTTCTGGGAACGGGCGTGGAATTTTCTTGTGCTTTTAAAAATATTCACCTGCATCTCCTGGCGTATGATTGCATTGTGGATGATCCCGGCCTTCAAGGTTTTTGTGCAAAACACGCAGGCAGAAGAGTTGAGCGCAATGCACGGATTTTGGAAAAACTCAAAAAAATGGGCATGCCTATTTCTCAGGAAGAGCTTGTCCAAGCGCATCCTTTAAGCCAAACCCTCGGAAGGCCCCATATCGCCAAATGCATGATCGATAAAGGCTACGTGAAGAATTACAAAGAAGCGTTTTCCGAATATCTCGGCGATGGGAAAAAAGCATATGATGAAGGCGAGTCCTTTTCTGCTGAAGAGACCATTTCCATCATCAAAGCCGCACGCGGGAAAGCCTTCTTAGCCCATCCCCATCTTCTAGATCGACCTCGCCTGATCGAGGATATTCTGACACTTTCTTTGGATGGGATTGAGTGCCGCTACGCGAAATTTATGCCTGCTGAAGAAAAAAAATGGAGTAAAATTGCCGACACAAAAGGACTTCTCAAGAGTGGCGGTTCCGACTTCCACGGTGTCGACAAAGCCTATTTACCGCTGGGCTCATCTTGGGTAGATGAGCCCACATTTTTCAAAATTTTTACAAGGAATTGAGCTCGGCGTAATACGCGCCGATCTCCTCAAGAGGATCGTCCAGCCTTTTTCCTTGCGCCATCTCAAGAGCCGTGGCAAGAAGAGCCGCGCTTTCAAGCTTATCGCCTGAGATGCCCAAGCTTAGTGAAAGAGCCGCCTTATGCTCCTCAGCACGCCTTAGTACATTGGGAGGAAGACGTTCCTTGCGATTCTTCATGAGAGGGCTGATCCCTTCTTCGGCAATTTCAAAAATTTCCATTAATAGTTCTGCCGTCAAGGGGTCCATCTCATCCGGAATTGTAAGCTGGGGCAGGCTAGAGAGCCCTTTTGTTCCGTACCTGGCAATGAACGTGTCGACCATCGAGACAAAACGCTCAACCGCCCCAATAATACGAATATTTTTTTGAGATAGGCAGTGATCATGACGTAGGTTCCCAATGTGGCGTCTTAATGCATCCACTTTTTGGGCGACCGCGACGAGGTCTCCCTGTAAAAGAGATTGTGCCTCTAAACGGATTTCGGTCACCTCGCAATCGACCGCAAAGGTGATCAGGTTTCCGAACAGCATAGGGGCTTTTTCTTGCACCTTGGCAAGCCTTGAGAGATGGTCTTGGGCGTACAACTCAAGAGAATCCGCACTCTGTTGTAGCTGCTTCAAAGGTTGAAGCGCTCTATCCAGGTCGAGGAAGAGCTGATAATATTCCTGTGATGTACGTGGACTTTGAAGTGCATTTTCGATGTTCTGAACATCTTTCTCCAGACATTCGACACCTTGATCGAGCAGCTGCAAGCAGCTGAAAAGCTGAATTTCTGTAGGCATATTTTTCTCTCATATATATTAATATTCTTTATTATCTATGCAGAATTTCTGCACGTCTTTATTCTATATGAAAATTAATTAATGCGCAATAATACAAATTTTATTAATTTTGGTTAGTTAATTAAAATTTATTTTATTTAAAATAAAAAGTGTAGGCGATAGGGGTCGATTAATCCAACGGTGATGACAAACCGTCCACTCCGTGGGTGAAAGTGAAGTAAAAAATTTAATTAACTCCTGCTCTTCGCGCGCCCCTTCCGGATGTCCGGGGTAGCAGGTCACGCTGACGGCAGGCGCAATAGTAAGAAATTTCTTTAAACTTGCCAGCGTGGAGGGCGCTTGTGTGGTGATGGATTTGTCACCCCCTGGCAAATACCCCAAATTATAAACGACAAGTGAAATATTTACTTGAATTTGAGGCAGCTCTTCGTGGGATTGATGGCACAACTCAACCCGCGAAGCCAAAGGCCCCAGATGGGCCCGCGTTCGCTCTAAAGCCTCTTCTTGAATATCGAGGGCAATGACCTTGCCCTCAGGCCCTACCAGCTCCGCCAAAACGCGCGTGTCCTTGCCGTTGCCACACGTCGCATCAACGACCGTGTCACCCGGCTTGACAAGGCTCTTCCAGTACTCATGAGCCAGCAGAATCGGGTTCTGCAGGGGCGATGGGGAAGTGCCGCACCCAGAAGTCGGGGATCTTGGCCGCTGCTGCATCGAGAATGTTAAAGTCATAGGGGGCAGGTCCATCTCCAAAATCTGTTTGAACTCGTGTCAAAGAGGCTCTATGTAAATAAAGGGGGAAACTGAAGTAATCTGTACGCTTTGGGAATTGTAATTCTTGTTTGCGCGCCTCTTCAATTCTTGCGCGAATTCTTTCAATTTTGCGTGCATGATCAGAGTCAGAAGTAAATCCTCCAGCTACAAGAACATCCGCGTGATCATAGTAATTGCTATAACACAAGCTGGCTTCTGTTGGATGCATATACAATAGTTCTGCGGCAACTTTTGTCAGAAGAACAAGTCCATCGCGGGCGCCGATTTCTTTGCGACCGGCTTCAGGATTTGGAGGCCAGAGTTGGGAAATTGTCCATTGTCCTTTTCTGAAGGTACCGGGTGGGATATCTTCGTTGCATGAGTCTTCGCCGCACGCAAGCCCTCCACCCGCGGGATGCCAAGAGCGGCCAATCGAAAAACAACCATAAATAGTCTTGGTTTTTTCTCCTTTTAAAGAAAAGGAAACATCACCAGAGAACGAAACATAACGTTTATCACCACGCACAACTGGTCCTGCATAAACCCCCACTTCTTCTCCTCGACACAGCGTGTTTCCGACCTTGACTCGTTGATCCAACAAAGGGTTAAGCGATTCCTCAATCAATTTCCACTTCACGTCCTCAAGAGTGGTGGTTGTGTCCACGATATGGGGTGCAAAATAAAAGACGACCGCTTGGATCACTTTGCAGATGAGACGTAGGATACAGAAAAGCTCATCTGTACGGCGTGCGAGCGCGTCTCTGTCGTTTTTAACTGCGTTTTGTAGCCCTTCCACTTCCTTAAAAAAGGTATTGCCACGTCGAGCGACTGAGCTATATTGTTCAAGAGTTGTGAGTGGTATGTTTAGAAGCTCTTGAGCTTTTTGTATGCGCGCTTGAGCCATTTGAACCAGAGAAGGTTCTAAGCGAATGTGGTGGATTCCAGAATAGTAGTCAAAGGCACCCCCAAAATTCGAATCAGGTTGATTAATGTGTGGAAACTTCTGTAAGTCTTGGGATTCCTCATAAGTTTTTTCAAGATCCTCTCCATCGAGATACATCCCAATATCATGTACGAATTTAGCTAGATCTACTCTTCCGCTCATAACACTCCCGGTAGGTTTATTTTTTGTCCAAATAGTTTACAAATTCTCATGCGCGCTTTGACTTGGTTTGTTCCGTGGGGAACTGTT